>JBGPAN010000001.1:0-37704 GCA_041480785.1 Bacteroidota bacterium
CGAAAGACTGTCCCCATGGAATTTCTCACCGCACGACGCAGATAGGGGCTGCTCGACGTTTCACCGACGAGGAGAGCGTCTACCTCAAATGCGGCACAATTTCTGACGAGTATGCCGAGATTTTCTGCGTTCGTTAATCCCTCAACCCCAACAAGCAGTTGGGGATGGTGGCTTCGCTCTAAGGCTTCAGCAAGAGAAGGGGGTTTCGGAATGTGGGCAACGGCCATGATCCCCTGGTGCAGGTGGAATCCGACGATGGATTCGACGATTGGTTTTGGAGCGACAAAGATCTGTACGTTCCCCGCTCTGTTCTCAAGCGTAGGCCGATAGACCTCGAGCCATTCCGGCGTGAGGAGGAGCGTGACGACATCAAGTGTACTCTCGAGAAGTCGTCGGACCACCTTTTCTCCTTCCGCCACAAAGATCCCCTCACGCTGGTGTTCCAACGGACGGCGAAGCGTCCGGTACGGCTGAAGAAACGGATCTTCAAGTGTTTCAACAGGGCGAATGGTCATCTGATAATCCCTCGACGTCTCTGTGGTTGAAGAGAATGATACAAGGAGAGTGAATAGGAATCAATTGTTGAATTGTCCGCCCTCTTATTTAGGGGTTTCGATTTCGTCCTGCATGCCGGTTTTGCCCCACTTTGTCCTCGTTCTGGTCAGTGTTGACATTCGCCAGAAAAGACAGTACCATTTCACGCCGGAGAATCCTTGAGCGTTCGCTGTTGGCACGCCGAACGATTTCTCCGCCCACGAGAATTCTCTGAGGAGACTCTTTATGACGATCAAAGAAAAGATGCATGGTGATGTTGCGGTTCTCACCTTCAAGGGAAATTTGATGGGAGAACCGGACACGACCGAAGTTCGGGACAAGATCTACGGCTTGCTGCAAGAGGGGTTCAACAAGATTGTGCTCGACATGGGACAGGTCAAGTGGGTGAACAGCTCGGGCCTGGGCACGCTGATCGCAGCTATGACCTCCGTGAAGAACAAGGGAGGAGAGATGCGGCTTGCCCGTGTTACCGATAAGGTCGAAAGCCTCTTTGCCATCACGCAGCTTATCAAGGTATTCAAGACCTACGAGACGGTTGACCGCGCGGTCGCAAGCTTCAAGTAGTCACCGTTGCTGATGGCTGTCCCCCTTCACCTCAGAGTGGTAGGACCAGACTTGCAGAGTGCGCAGTGGCATCGCCGGTGATCCCGGCGGTGCCATTTGCATTTGGAGGTTCCCTCGTAGTACCTACAATTCCTTGTAGTTCTGTCCGAAATTTTCTTAGATTCATTGAATCTCATGTTACAATCCAGGGCTAAACTCTTTCATGTTCGAGAACTTACATCCTTTCCTCTTCTAGCGCCAGCACTCTGACACAATCATGAAGACGCCCCTTGTTCTGCGATATTTCCTCTGGAGCATGCTGATCTTCGCGGTTTCTATGTTTTGTCTGAGCTTCCGATTGCTCGATTCGCTGCAATACAAGGCGCTCGCTGTCGGAGCAAACGTACGATATGGAGCCTACTGGAAAAGTATCAAACAGACCGAATTTCCGTACCGAATTCTGCCTGTGTTTGGTCCACAGATCAGCCAGGAACAGTATTTCCGAATCGTGCAAGATGTTGTTCACCGGCTCAAGATCGCTGGTGCCAAGGTTGTTATTGTTCCGATCCCCGATTTTTTCATGCCGTCCCCACAAGCCAACAAGTTCATACAAGAGATTGCAGCTGACAGCATTGTTGTGTTCGGGGCTCAAGGTGTGTTCAACTCAATTTTGCCGTGGGAGCGGGATCTTCGGATTGAAAACAAGAACGCCTGGTGGGCGAGACATCCGTTTTTCAACCGCCTGAAAGTACCGTGGGGAGTCCTATCACCGGCGATCATAGAAGACAATCCGCTCATTCGCTTTGTTCCTGTTGGGATCCGGGAAAACGACACCGGCGAACCGGTTTCCGACGTCGCAACAATTGCGCTGAAGCGATACGTTGGCATTCCTGACGGCGAAGGGCTTCCTCTCTCGCGCTCGCGCCTCCTTGTGGGGCCATTTGGCATTCAGATCGGACAGGACGGCGTGTCGTACGTTCGTTTCGCATATAACCCGAGACGACAATCGGAGATCTCGGCGTCATTCAATTTCGCGACAGATTCCCTGGAGTACTATCCCGGCTGGGACGAATCTCGCCATAGCACAATAGCACCCGAGCAAGCATGGCTCAATCATAAAGGGAGTATTGTGATGATTGACTGGGATGGTGCTCGGCGATACCAATACGTGTACTACGGATGGGCATATTTGCAGATCTTTGGTTCGGTGTTCAATGGATCGTTTCTCACCGTTCACAACGAGTGGAATGTGTTGCTCATCACCACCCTTGTTGTTTTACTCTCCGTTTTTAGTTATACGTTCCGCAACAGCCTGACGGTGTTTGTTTCCTTTGTGCTTGCTGTTGCAGCCGTTGTTATCAGTGGGTGGTTGTTTGTCGGTTACAATGTCTTGTTCGAACCGATTTACATCATGGTACCCATTGTGCTGTGCGGTCTCATCCTGCCGATGGTGAAGATATCGGGAGAGAAACGCGCCGCGGAAGAAAAGATCAAAAGTCTCAAAGAGGAAAACAGGCGCCTCCTCGATCTGCAGCGCTCCGCTCCGTCACAGGTACTGCCTTAGCTCGACAGAAAGATGCAATGATCGCTGTCTTCATCGACTTTTCGGTTCTTGTCTTGTCTTTTCTGCTGCTCCGGCGAATCAGCCTGAAGCATGATGACACGCACTTTTCCAGCGTGGGATCCTTCTTTGTCGGCTTGCTGGCCTGGATTTTTCTCCTCTCTGTTTCGGGCTGGGGATTTCTTGCGCTCTATCTGACCTATCTTTTGTTATCTGAAAAAGTCCTCGGTGCCATTTTTGGTTTGATCTTCATTGGCATGGCCAGCGGATTCGCGTTTCAGGCGAATGAGGTTCTCGATACCTCAACCGTCATTCAGTTTGTCCGCAGAGCTCTTGTCTTCCGGCCTACAAAGCCGCATTCACTTATCTTTGAAGAGGAACTCGATAAGAAAAGGGTGCGCGATATCCACGCAGAGACCTCAAACAAGGCCTTCCCAACCATCGGAACGCAGAAACGGCCTTTGACAAAAGAAGAGGTTCAGAGGCTTCAGCAGGAGGTGCTGTCTCCAAAAGAGCGGCCACCGCGCTCCATGCGGTTTGAAGAAGAAGTTCAATTGTTGAAGACCGGCCATATTGCCCACCTCACCGACCCATGGAGAATCAATAACTTCAGCCAATCACTGCATGATCTCTATGCTGAGATGTATGAACTTGAAATTGATCCAAAAACGCGGACGTTTCAGTTTAGACTCAACATCCGTGATGCCACAGAGACCGCTCTTCAGGGCCCGATGTTTGTGTTTGAACTCAAACAGGATCTTTATCAACTCCTGCAGGTGTTGAACACCGATCCATGGCTCGGATGGTATTCAGGGTTCTTTGACCACATTGTCGTTGTTTGTTTCGGCAATGAATCTGATGCCTTTGGGCACATGCAAATGTATCCGATCCTGCGCATCGATATTGTGCGTTCACAACTGACGGACCGGGAGGGAAAGTTTTTCAACGCTGCCGATCTGCAAACGATTTGCGCGTTCACGTTCGCAAACGGAAAACCACTGCCGGAGGAGTTGTTGTGAAACGGATTGTTGCCGCTCTTCTCCTTTTGAGTTCGCTTCCTCTTTTTCTTTTTGCTCAGGAGCCTTCAAAAAGATTCGCAGGGTATGGTGAACTTCTGATCACGCGGCTCTCTTCCGCTCCGTTTCCCCATCCGCTCAGAGCCGCGGGTCATACATACCAGAAGCAGCTCTATCCCGCTGACAAACACTACAGCGATAGCAGTGTTGCACTCTTCATCCCACGCGGGTTCCGGCAAACCGAGGCTATTGACCTAGTTGTGCATCTCCACGGCTGGCGGAACAACATCGACTCCACCCTGAGCAAATACAAACTGCCGCAGCAGCTTTATGAGAGCGGCAAGAACGCTATCCTCGTTGTTCCCGAGGGACCACGCAACGCGCCTGATTCGTTCGCCGGGAGGCTTGAAGATGCCGGAGGGTTGACACGTTTCATTTCTGATGTGGTGGATTTTCTCTTCAAAGAGTCAAGAATCAAAACGCGTTCCGTTGGAAAGATCATTCTCTCCGGACACAGTGGTGGCTATGAGGGAATTGCCTTCGCACTCATGCGCGGCGGCATGCCTGAAAAAGTCCGCGAGGTATATCTGTTCGACGCACTGTACGGCGAAACCGAGAAGTTCACATATTGGATTGATCGATTCAATGGAAAGCTGATTAACATCTACACCGATTCTGGCGGCACAAAGTGGGAGACCGGAGCGATGATGGAGGATCTCGTTGGTTGGGGGATTCCATACCGCGCCCAGGAAGAACGTGCCGTTGTCCCCGCTGATCTCCGCGACAACCGGCTCGTGTTTATTCACACGGACCTTGAACACGATATGGTGGTCAGCGCTCGCATGCAGTTCCGCGAGTACCTGAAGGCAAGTGGCCTTTCAGACCGATAGAAAGAAACTGGAAGCGGCTGAAACAGAAACACCCACCCGAAACGATTGGCGGTTCGTCATCCGGAGCATTTCAAGCCCACGTTGATCACCAACCACGTTACGTTCCCCCTTTTTTCCCGCCAACAACCGAAGCGTCATCGGGTCAGCAAAAAGTAACGACTCTCAAAATGGGGGAATGGTGTTGATAGCGCAGGTTGTTCGACTGCAACCGTGAAGGACGTTCTCCGACCGAGTTGACACTTATCTGGCAGTGTTGTACGTTGTGTGGTCGGGATTCATGGGGTTCGACAAGATTCTCTGATCCCTGGTAAGGTGTTGCATGGTCTTTGTCCTCATTGTGGTGTTTATTCTCTGTGGTTGCGCCACCGTCGAACAGGCATACGTACCGGATACACTTCCACAGTTGATCAGACAAGAGCCTCTTCCGCCGTGGCCCTTTCAGACGATGAACGAAGAGGTGTCCCTCGATATCAAGATCCGCATTGACACAGAAGGTTCTGTCAAAGCCGTCTCCTTCCTCACTCCAACCTTGAGCAAAGAATGGAACGCTCTTGCCCTCGAGAAGATACGTCAGTGGAAGTTTTCTCCAGCGATCGTTGATGGACGCCCCGTGGCTCTTTGGATACACCAGACACTCCGTATGAGATTTGAGGAAGCGTCGTATCTCCGTCTCGCTGAAATTGTTTGCCCCGACGAACGAACGGCGGATTCAGTGCACGCGCTCCTGGATGCCGGGGCGCCGTTTGATTCACTGGCGAGGGTGTTTTCTACCTCCGGGTCGCGCACACAGGGGGGATTTCTTGGCGACGTCGATCTTCGTACACTCCCACTTTTCGTCCGGCACGAACTCCAGAAAGTCCGCACCGATCACATCACATCCCCCATTTTGCTCGGACGAAACTATGTGATTTTCAAATGTTTGGCCGCTGGTCCTCGCACACGCCCCGTGAGCTAAACCGGTATTTCTGTTTCCTGCGTCGATTCACACACCCAACATCCATTGAACTTTTTCGTCTTGTTTGCTGTTGAACGTTATATCAGAGTTGCCTTCTGACATTCATGGAGAACAACGATATGACTTTTCGTCCGCCGGTTCTCAATGACCTGGAGAAGAAGCCAATAGCGTACCTCCTTGTGAGAATGATCGTGGGTTGCGTGTTTCTCACCGAGGGTATCCAGAAATTTGTTTTTTCAGATTCATTGGGAGTGGGTCGTTTCGTCAAGATTGGAATACTTGCACCTGAGGTTATGGCTCCATTCGTTGGCGTTGTGGAAATTGTGTGCGGGGCACTTATTCTTGTTGGTCTTTTCACCCAACTCGCAGCCATTCCCCTAATCATCGACATGCTTGTTGCAATCTCAACGACGAAGATCCCAATTTTGATCGAAAAGGGTTTTTGGGCAATGGCCCACGAAGCTCGAGTGGACTGGTGCATGCTTCTCGGCTCAGTCTTTCTTCTCATTGTTGGCGGAGGCCTTTGGTCACTGGATGCGCTCAGCACCAGAGCACAACGACGCAATCTCAGCTGAGAGCCCTGCGGAATGTGTTCAACAATCGATGCCCTATGAGATTCATCGTCCCTATATTTGTCTCTCTGACTTTGCTAGCTCAAGAACCTGGAAAGGTGGTCCACATGGAAAAAGCGACCTTCGGTGGCGGGTGTTTTTGGTGTGTTGAGGCGGTGTATGAGCGGTTACCCGGGGTTCAGTCCGTTATCTCCGGCTATGCCGGAGGCACAAAGCCAAATCCGACGTACGAAGAGGTGTGCACAGGCAAGACTGGTCACGCAGAGGTTGCACAGATCACCTACGACCCGACGAAAATCACTTACGAACAACTGCTCGGGATGTTCTGGCAGGCTCATGATCCGACAACCCTCAATCGCCAGGGGGCTGACGTCGGCACGCAATATCGTTCAGTGATTTTCTTTGACGACGAGAAACAGAAGGCCATGGCAGAGAAGTCGAAGCTGGAAGCCCAAAAATCGTTCGACGATCCCATTGTCACTGAAATCCAACCATTGAAAGAGTTCTACCCGGCAGAGAATTACCATCAAGACTATTACCGCAACCACGCGAACGCTCCTTATTGTACGTTTATCATCAAACCGAAGCTGAAGAAGCTGAAACTGGAATAGCCGCGCTGCACCCTTGGTTCTCCCCCTTTGATTGGTCGTTTTCGCTCGAACATTTGGGAATATTTCCTAAATTGTCCCCGAGTCTATTCTCTCCCTAATGTCAACCATCCTCGAAAACGACCAGGATTTCGCTCTCGACCTTCCGAAGTATACGGTTGTCTCCGCTTCTGCCGGATCGGGGAAGACGACGTCGCTCAAGCAACGTTTCGTCCAGTTGCTCCTTTCAAAGTCGATTCCATGGAACGGCCTGAAGAACATTCTCGCTATTACGTTCACCAACAATGCTGCGCGGGAGATGAAGAAGCGCGTTCTGGACGCGCTGAAGCTTATTTCCCTCGGAGAACCAGAAACGCTGAAGGAGTTTGAGCAATTCCTCTCCCTTCGCCCCGCTGAACTGACGCTCCAGGCAACATGGATGGTCGATGAGATCCTCGACAATTATTCTGATTTTCAGATCCAAACGATTGATAGTTTCCTGTCCCGCGTGTTTAAGGCGTCGGCGCCGGAGCTGGGCCTTTCGCCAGACCTCGAGATTGTTCTGGACAGCGGGGCCATCCTCGACGACGCTTTTGCGCTCTTCGCCCGGGAATTGAGCCCTGGAACGACTTCAACGCAACTCGTCAATGATCTTGTGCCTCTTCTCCTCGAAAGTCGTGCTGCAGATGACCGCTTCCTGTGGAATCCGTACTCGGACCTCTCTGCAAAAGTGAAGGATCTCTACCGACGAGTGCTTCTGACGTCCAAACAGTTGCGGCGGGAAGACTACTCCGTCGAAATCCGGGAGCGCAGCGACCGTATCATTCAACAAGTTCAAGCACTCAACGATCTTGTCAGCAAGCCAGGGCTTACGAGGAGCAAGCGGTTTGAGGAATATGTCAAATCCGCGAGGGGTCGCGAGATCACCAAACTTCTCGACCGGCAATTCCCTCCGCCTGTAACAAAGACGGGAAGTACGCCCGGCATCTACCAGCGCACCCTTGAAGACTCCGAACCGTTGTGCGAAGAAATCGAACAATTGCGCCTCCAGCTGATTGTGCTCAAGGCCCGCCAGCATTACCAGCCATACGCGGAGGCGCTAACACTGTTTTCGGGATCCATCGACGCTGTCAAGCGGGAACAGGGTCGGGTTGACATTGGCGATGTTGTCAAGAAGTTGGCCGACTATCTCAGGCCGGGGAGAGTACCGGAGATATATTACGGCTTGTCAGAGAACTTGCGCCACTTTCTCATCGACGAGTTTCAGGATACCAGCCCTATTCAATGGGAGAACCTTGAGCCCCTTATTCGCGACGCTCTGAGTAAAGAGGCCAGCCTGTTCCTTGTCGGCGACACAAAGCAGTCCATTTATGGTTTTCGCGGTGCCGACTGGAGAATCATGAAACATCTTCAGGAAGCGAATGTGTTTCCGTCGGCTAAAAAAGATCTCCGGGTCCTGAAGACGAATTTCCGGAGCTTTGAGAGGATTCTGGACTTCGGCAACGAGGTTTTCAAAAACATCGTTCCGACAAAGGTTATTAAGGGAGCCGAAAGCTCCAGCGGTCTCTCCACTGATGACGCGCTTCCCAAACCCGAGTTCAGGAACAGGGGATATGTCGAGTTGACCGTCATTCCGCCGGATGCGGAACCAGACAATTCCGGCCAACCCCCGCAGAAGCAGAGACTCATCCACATTGTCACGGATTGCCTCGCCCGCGGCTACAGAAAATCCGATATTACTATTCTCTCCCCGCGGAACAAGGACATCATCGAGGTGAGCGGGTGGCTGAACGAACAGAATCTCCCCTTCATTTCCCACAGCAGTCTCGATGTGCGGACTCGGAGGATTACTGGTGAACTTCTCTCGTTGCTGCAATTTCTCGAATCGCCAATCGACGATCTCTCGTTCGCCACATTCCTGCTGGGCGGGATCGTTCGGCACATCCTCAAACAGGGCAGCACACGGGTTGGGCGAGAAGAGCTCCTCGATTTTCTTTTCAGCCATCGCCTCGATCACAGGTATGGTCATCCTCTCTACATCGGTTTTCGCGAAGCGTTCCCGAATCTTTGGCAGCAGCACTTCGAGGAGACTTTCAATGTTGTCGGCTACCTGCCCGTCTATGATTTGCTCTCCGAGATTTACAAAACGCTCAATCTTTTCGCGCTCTTCCCCGACGAAGAAGCAACGTTGGTAAAGATCCTTGAGGTTGTCAAAGACTTCGAGGACAAGGGCGAAAACAGTCTCAAGGGATTTCTTCAGTACGCCGAAGATTCCTCCGATGACGCTGATTGGAATATCGATATTCCGACAGACATTGATGCCATCAAGGTCATGACGGTTCACAAGGCGAAGGGCCTTGAGTCGAAGGTTGTGATCGTGCTTCTCTATGATTCCAGGCGACGCTCGGAGAGTCTGTATTTCCAGGAAGATGGTGACGAACTGCGATTGGTGCGTCTTACGAAAAAGGCCGCAGGCGAAGTCCCGGACATTGCCGAGTTGTATGAGAAGAAAGAAATTGGCGAGGCGGTCGACGAGCTCAACAAGCTCTATGTGGCTTTCACCAGGGCCGAAGAAGAAATGTTCGTCATCAGCGTGCGGTCTGATTACGCCAAGAGCCCTTCGGAGCTTTTACCCGAACATGGATACGGGGCGAAACAGAAACCGGCCGTTGAGCGCCGCACCCCAAGAAGCGAGACACCCGTGGAACTCTACCACGCTCCGCCGCACGCGCCGGCTCGCCCTCTGGAATACACAGGCATTGCGCTCCGCGAGACCCGCCGAGGGGAATTCTTCCACGCCGTGCTTCAGTCAATCGATTATCTCGACGATGAAATCGATCAACAGCTCGACGAGGCAATTCAGCTCGCACGGGTTGTCGCTCCGTTTGATGTTTCAGCTTTTGAGTCACGCGATGTATTTCTTACTGCTCTCCGGATCCCCGCAATCGAGCAGTATTTCGTCAGGAAAGAGGGCCGGGTTGTCTTGAATGAACAGGAGTTCACCGCGCCAGACGGTTCCCTCGTGCGCATGGACCGGGTTGTTGTGGATGTCGACCTCGTGACCGTCATCGATTACAAGACCGGGGACGAAAAGCCCGGATATAACGAACAGATGACGAAGTACATGAGCATTCTGCAGGATTTCTATAGTGGGCGGGCTGTCCAGGGCGTGTTGCTGTACATCGATCGAAAACTCGTTCGCATCATCTCGTGAGCCGGCAGATCATCATATCGCCATCACAGAACCTCGTCCACGAGGTCGTCAAACAACTGCCGACTGATTCCAGGGATTTCAGTCGCATTGTCATTGTTTTTCCTGGAAAGCGCCCGGCGCATTTTGTTCGTAAGGCGCTTGCAGAACGAATCAACGGAACCTCTATCCCGCCCCGCATGTTTTCGATCGACTCATTCATCGATCATCTCGTCACCGAGAAGCTTCACATCCACCGAAAAACGCTCGCAAACCTCGACGCCGTTGCTCTGTTGTTCGACATCCACACTCACGCGGAGCATCGCCTCGGTGGAGAGCATTTCGATTGCATCGACCGCTTTGTCGGGGTAAGCCTGAAACTTTATGCAGAGCTCGAAGAACTCGTGATGGCTGACGTTCATGAGCGAAGAATTCGCGATGGCCTTGCGGATGTACCCCTGAGTAGATTTCATGCCCTGCCGGATTACTTCGCACAATTCTATGCCCTCGTTGAAGAAAAGAAATTCACCACCCGCGCCCTGAACTACAGAAGAATCGCTGACAACATCAACTCCATGGACTTCGGCGGTGAGCAGAATGTTATTGTTGCTGGCTTCTATGCTTACACTGTTCTTGAGCAGCGCATTTTCACATCGTTACTGCGGCGGGATAACACAACCATTATTGCTCAACAAGGTCCTGGACTTGGCCGACGGCTGGAGACGATTGGCGTCGATATCGGTACGGAAGAAACTTCCCTGCCTGAGCACGCCCCCGTTTGTCACTTCTATCAGTCATCCGACACACACGGACAAGTTTTTGCTGTAAGTCAAAAGATCAAAACGATGCTGGACGCTGGCAAGCCAGTCAATGAGAAAACGGTTATTGTTCTGCCAACGTCTGACGCACTGTTCCCGGTTGTTCATCAGACACTTCCGCTCCTTCTCCCGGATCAATACAACATCTCGCTCGGATACCCGTTGCAGCGAACACCACTGTACGGTTTCTTCGGCACCCTTATGGACCTCAGCGCCGGAACGAAGAATGGCAAGGTGCCAATATCGAGATACACAAAGTTCGTCCTCCATCCTTACACAAAAAACATTCTCTTTGGACAGAGATCTGATATCTCAAGGGTTCTCTTCCACTCTCTCGAGACCCATCTCGCTGAGGGGCAGTCAAAGATGTTTGTCTCCCTGGAAGAGTTGGAGGGAAAGAATGATGTGTTTGAGGGTATTTCTCGGGCTCTCGCGGCAAGCGGGACAGAAGTATCGGTGATTGAGTTGAAGGGTCACCTTCGGGCCATCCACGATCAGACGATCCGGAAGGTTCTCCGGTTCGGGTCCATTGGGGATTTTGCTGACAAGATGATTGAAATCCTGCACTACATACACAAGCAAAGCACGGCAACCCGGCACCCATTGTTCCGTCCTTATGCTGAGACCTTTGTCGGGCTTTTGGATGCCCTCGGCGATTCGTTGCTCGCCGTCCATCAATTGGCAGATGTAGCCGCCTATTGTACGTTTTTCCGGAATGCTATTGCCGCAGAGGAGGTGCCCTTCCCCGGAACACCCCTCAAAGGCCTACAGGTCATCGGCTTTCTTGAAACGCGCAACCTTTCGTTCGATACCGTTTTCCTTCTGAACGCGACAGATGACGTGATACCGGGTGCCCGGGGACACGACGTGCTCCTTCCACAGCGCCTCAGGGAGACTCTAGGTCTGGAAACATATCACGACCGCGAACGGCTCGCTGAGTACTATTTCAACACACTACTCGCCGGAGCGCGGGAAGTTCATTGTTTCTTCACCGAGTCGGGGAAACACGAGAAGAGCCGTTTCCTCGAGAAGCTTCTGTGGGAAGAGCAGAAGAGCCACCACGACCTTGACCTTGGCAAGGTGGTTCAAGTGGTACGATATGACGTTCAACTGGCGACTTCAAAGCCGGATCCCGCAGAGAAGACTCCGAAGGTCATAGATTACCTTCGGAAATTCCAATACACCGCAACGGCGCTCGATGCCTACCTCACGTGCCCGCTCAAGTTCTATTATGCGCACGTTCTGCATCTTTCGGAAAAAGAAGACGTTACAGAAGACATGGGCGAGCGCGAGGTCGGGAGCGTGGTTCACAGGATCCTGAAATCCTATTTCGACGGTGCTGTTGGACGGGCACTGAGTCCAGCCGATCTCGATTCAAACCGACTCCGTTCAGTCGTCGACCGACTCTTCAGTGAGGAATACGGCTCCGACCTTATCGGACCGGCCTTTCTCGTAAAACAACAGGTAGTGCATCAACTTGAAGCGTTCTTGCGGAGTTACCAGATTCCGATGGCAGAGGCAGGCCCGATCACCATTGTTGGGTTAGAGCAAGACATCGGTGTAACGTGTGATGGATATCGGTTTGCCGGTCGCATTGACCGGATTGAGAAACGCGGCGATAAACACGTCATTCTTGACTACAAAACCGGCAGCGACGATCGACGCGTAAGAATCAACCTGAGCAAACTTGTTATCGAGGATCCTGTTACATGGCGTGCTGCTATCGGTTCATTTCAACTCGTGATGTACATGCTTCTCTATTCAAAGGCCAGGCAGATATCCCTCGACTCAATAATGCCATCGTACCTTTTTATTGGCCGGAATGATATTTCGCGCGAGATAGAAATTGATGTCGGCGGCAGGAAGAACACAGCGGAAGAGGTTTATCGTCAGGTGCAGCCGGTCATGCCGCACGTCATCGGGGAGATACTCGATGCCAAGAGGGCGTTCGAGCCAACCGACCAGTTGAACAAGACTTGCCCCCGCTGTCCGTATAGCGCTATATGCGGCACGTCGTGGGTCGCAGGACAACGCCCGTAGCGGTACTGTATTTCAACCGATCGCCTTCATCACGGTCCATTTCGAAGGAGTATGGCCATTCCCTTCTTCCTTACGTTCACCCGAACACTCGGCAGGATTTTCCTGTTCACCGTCACTTCTACCGACCATTTGCTCACGCGAGCATATATGAGCACTTTATCAAGACTCGCCCTCACAGGAATTTCTTCTCTGTTGTTGACCACAGGCATTGCTCTCAGCCAAGATCGGCCAGACATCGCCACAGCGCGGTTCCCATTTCAGAATCCCACTCTTCCCCTCGAACAACGCATAAGCGATCTTGTTTCGCGTATGACACTTGACGAAAAGGTCGGCCAAATGCTCTTCAACGCGCCCGCTATCAATCGGTTGGCGATTCCCGAGTATAACTGGTGGGGTGAAGCGCTTCACGGAGTTGCGCGGGCTGGAAAAGCAACGGTGTTTCCTCAGTCGATCGGGCTCGCAGCAACGTGGGATGCTGCGTTGATGTTCCGCGTTGCGACAGTCATCTCGGACGAGGCGCGCGCCAAGCATCACGACGCTCTGCGCAATGGCCGGCGCGGAATCTACGAAGGGTTGACCTTCTGGTCGCCGAACATCAACATTTTTCGCGACCCGCGGTGGGGGCGGGGAATGGAAACGTTCGGCGAAGATCCGTATTTAGCAGCACAGATGGGGGTTCAGTTCGTCAAAGGAATGCAGGGAGACGATCCCAAATATCTCAAGACCGTTTCAACACCGAAGCATTTTGCTGTGCACAGTGGTCCTGAGCCCGATCGTCACGTCTTCGATGCTGTTGTCGACGAGCGCGATCTGCGAGAGACGTATCTTCCCGCGTTTCGCGCAACTGTCCTCGAAGGAAACACTCAATCTGTGATGTGTGCCTACAACCGGTTCCGCGGCGAACCATGCTGCGGAAGCAGTGAACTCCTTCAGAAAATTCTGAGAGATGAATGGGGGTTCAACGGTTATGTTGTATCGGACTGCTGGGCGATTATGGATTTTTACACCACGCATAAGATCGATCAAACGGCACCGCAGGCAGCCGCCCGGGCCCTCATCGCGGGCACCGACCTGAATTGCGGCGTAACGTACGATAGCCTGGGTGTTGCCGTTCGCCAGCACCTTGTCCGCGAGTCGCTTGTTGATACGGCGGTCAAGCGCCTGTTCCGCGCGCGGTTCAAACTCGGCATGTTTGATCCGCCCGAGATGGTCCCCTATGCGAACATCCCTCTCGATGTCAATGATTCCAAAGAACACCGTGCGCTTGCGTTGGAGGCCGCCCGCAAGTCCATCGTCTTGCTGAAAAACGACGGCGCTCTATTGCCGTTGAAAAAAGAGATGCGCACGATCGCCATCATTGGCCCCAATGTTGACGATGTTGACGTCCTCCTTGGCAACTACAATGGAATGCCAGCTAACCCGATCACACCGCTCGAGGGCATCAGAGAAAAGGCCCCGAAGGGTACAAGTTTGATGTATGTGAGGGGGTGTGACGTTGCCGAGAACATGCCTTCACTGACAGTTGTTCCTCCTGATGTCCTCTCGCCGGACGGCGCAGGGGTTGCGAGGGGTAGTCTGAAAGCGGAGTACTACAATAACCAGCATTTCACAGGCACTCCCTTTCGCACACAAACTGACGAAGACATTGATTTCAATTGGTGGCAGAGCGCGCCTCTTCCTGGAATGAAAGCCGACAGCTTCAGTGTGCGGTGGACAGGTTCGATCGTTCCTACGGTGAGCGGCCGATACGCGATTGGTGTAAGGGCACTCGGCAGCGTTCATCTGAAAATTGACGACTCCTTGATCATCGACGCATTAAACCGCCATTCTGTCTCCACGGCATGGAAGTGGGTGGATCTCAAAGCCGGCATTCCGGGGTATGTGATATTGGAATTTGTGGATCGAAGAGCTGATGCGAGCGTCCAGTTGGTGTGGTCCAAACCTGTACCGACAATAAAGGAGCAAGCTCTTGTGGCCGCGAGAGCATCAGATGTAGTTGTCATGGTGATGGGATTGTCGCCGCGACTCGAAGGCGAGGAGATGCCCGTGAATGTCCCGGGCTTCAAAGGAGGAGATCGTGTTGACATTGGCCTTCCCAAACCTCAGGAAGAACTCCTCGAGGCCATCGCGGCAACCGGAAAACCGGTCGTCCTTGTGTTGTTAAACGGCAGCGCTGTCGCTGTCAATTGGGCCGCGGAACACATCCCCGCCATCATGACGGCGTGGTATCCGGGACAGGCCGCCGGTACTGCAATTGCCGACATCCTTTTCGGAAACTACAGTCCGGCCGGACGGCTGCCGGTAACATTCTACAAGTCAACAAATGAGCTTCCCCCCTTCACCAACTATGCTATGGATGGTCGAACGTATCGCTACTTTCGAGGGGAACCCCTCTTCCCGTTTGGACATGGATTGAGTTACACGAAATTCGAATACAGTAATCTCAAGCTTCCGACAAAGGTGAATGTGGGTGCTGATGCACGGATTTCTGTTACCGTAAAGAACACCGGCAGTATGAATGGTGAAGAGGTTGTTCAATTGTATGTCACCGATATGAATGCTTCCGCTCCGGTTGCAATCCGATCGCTGCAAGGATTTCAGCGCGTTTTCCTCAAAGCCGGAGAAGAAACATCAGTGAGCTTTTCTTTGGCTCCGCGCCAACTTTCATTCATCGACACCACCGCGAAGCGTGTTGTGGAACCGGGGGTCTTCGAGGTGAGCATTGGTGGAAAACAACCGGGGTTCAAAGGAATTGCCGACGCGACAACGACAGAAGTTTTGATCGGGCGCTTCGAAGTCGTCGGCTCAACACTCTTTCTCGACGAAAAACACTGATCACGCCAAACAATCAGAAGGAACACCATGCCCAGAATCGTTGCAGCTCTCTCTACGATCATCGACCTACCGTGGAAGGACATCCTGTCGGCCCTTCTCACGTTCCTGTACTCCATTGCACACTATGTCGGAATGTTGGTGGTATACCTCCTCGGACGCATCTTGCCTGCGACCAAGGTGCCATCAGACCTAGTTGATCCGCTTGGCTACCTTGCCCTTCTCACTGCATTTTTGATACTCGTCCAGGTTGCGAAGAAGGTTGCGTGGATCATCGTACTGGCAGGATGGATTTTGATTTTCGTGAGGATCATTCTCGCACTTTTGGGATACTAACGACAGGTGCGGTATAAAGAAACAATCTCGGTGTTCGAGTTCTGTTTTATCAAAGTTATGTGCAATCGTGCCCACGCTGTTTTCTTACGCTACTTCTCGCTATCTTCTGTCAACCAACAATATTCGACTGATCCCTGACCAATGCCTGACTATAGACGAACCTTCGAAGAACTAGAACAAGTCGCGTCCAAGTTCTGGCCGGAAGAGCTTTCCGAAATGGAGGCCCGAATAAGCGTCGTGCCACTCCTTCTTCAAACGCAGGACCAGTTTATTAGCATCCTCAATATTCAGACCCCTGGAATCGATGGCTTGTTTGAGATAGTTGAGTCTTCAGCCCTTCCCGGCAATCTATTCTTGAAGCATCTCGTAATTCTCTCTGATTTTGGCGGTGAGATGCTAAAAAGGGTCAGCAACGAGGCCGGCTCCCTCTTTCCAGACGACAAATTGAACTACCTCTGGCAAGGGGACCCTCGCTCCTATCAATTCAAGTCTTTCCCAGATAAGAAATTCAGCAACACCAACCTGAACATCGACGGAAAAGAACTGTTCAACAAACACCCGTTAGACCACCTCCAAATGGACGCAATCGCTTTGCTTCTCTTTGGAAATGCACATGCGAATAGCTCCACTTTGTCACGATGCCAGATTGGCGACTATCTGGGGAGGCCGACGAATCTAAGCACTTTCATAAAGCAAAGGTACATTTGGGTTAGTCGAGTCACCGGAGGCGCAAAATCAAACAGCCTCGGGCAACTGGCGCAGGATTTCGTGGAGGAATACATCAACGACCACCTCGAATTGCCGATGACCTCCATTGTAAGAGGAGGGCGGTTGCCAAACGTTACCCACACCGACACCGACACGGGTCGCGCAACCTCCTTTGACATTGTTGTCTCTCGTCACGACAAGCATGTTGCGGTCGAGGTCAGTTTTCAAGTCACCACGAACAGTGTCATCGAAAGAAAATCCGGCCAAGCTCGCGGTCGATTTCAGCAAGTTGAAGCGGCTGGACACAAGATTGCCTATGTTCTCGATGGGGCCGGCAACTTTGAGCGCGAGACTGCGCTTCGCACAATCTGCGCCCACAGCCATTGTACTGTTGCATTCTCACGCGCCGAATTAGACCGACTTTGCCAGTTCATCACCGAGTTCTTGCAAGAGGAATAATGGCTCACTTTTCCCACAACGCTAGTCCCCTCAAGGTCTCTCACTTCGTCGCAGTTAGCGTGTCAGATGTCGTAGAAGCCACTCGCGCATTCAGCGATGTGTGCCTTCTCGTACTTCCTCAAGCTGAGTCGCTGCACGATTGCAGTCGCCCATTTGCAGATACAAACGCCTTCATTCGCGCTGCCACCGAGAACCTTCAAACTAATGCAGTCCTTGCAATCCTTGGTGATATCGGAGACCTTATTGAGTCGCTTGCTGCAAAAGGAGATACGTTCAGGTACCAACATTGGATTGCCATCAAAAGGCTGAACCCGATCACCAACAACCACTTTTCACTCCCTCATCATCACATCGGTCTGCTTATTCTTACCAATTACAAGAACTCACTTCGTCACACAAAGACAAGGATCCAGTATTCTTATTGCCCTGCCTGCGACAAGACCTCGAAGGACTACGGCGGGAAGAAACACACGTATCACGAATATGGCACACTTCTCTCAGATGTGTGGCGCGACATCGAAATGCGATGCTACGACACAACTCAAATTGTCGCGCGGCTGGCGGATCTATTCGGCCTTGATCCATATGCCGAATTGCGTGTCATCGACTTGACTCACGCTGCGCTTGGCCCTCGTCAAGTCGTCGAATCTCCGCACTATCAACCGTCTGATACCAAAGTCAACGTTTTGGACAGCAAGCTCGTTCTGGGCGATTGCCTTGATACACTGGAGACCTTGCCTTCCAGTTCAGTCGATTTTGCTTTCACTGATCCGCCTTATAACCTTCGCAAGGCTTATGCGGGCTATTCCGATGATCTAGCCGTTCTCGACTACTTCAAGTGGTGCGACGCCTGGATCACGCAGATCGCTCGGCTTCTCAAGCCCGGTCGCACATTCGCACTGCTTAACTTACCTCTTTGGGCTGTAAGACACTTTATGTTCTTGTGTACACGCCTTCAATTTCAGAATTGGGTGGTCTGGGATGCTCTTTCCTATCCCGTGAGACTCATCATGCCTGCGCACTACACCATACTATGTTTTTCCAAGGGTGCGCCTCGCCCATTACCTGGCCTCATCGGTCAATCAGGTGATACCAAAGTCGATGGCCAACCCAGAGCATTCGATGCGCTCAATCCAATGGCGGAAGGGTTTTGTTTGCGGTCCACGTGCTTGGACTCCCGCCGAGCTTTGAAACTTAATGACCGAGCGCTGCTCACCGATCTCTGGTGGGATATCCACCGACTCAAACACAACACTCGGAGAGTCGACCATCCCACTCAGTTGCCTCCACACCTCCTATATAGGCTGATTTCGTTATTCACATCTCCAGGCGAAACTGTCCTTGATTGCTTCAACGGTGCTGGCACAACCACGCTTGCTGCTCACCAACTCGGGCGCAAATACTACGGCATCGAAAAGTCTCAATCCTATCACGAGCTCGCCGTCCGTAGGCACAATGAATTACAGAATGGCATCGATCCTTTCAGAAAAGCAAACCGAGAGCTCACTGCGAAGAACAGCCCGGTTCCCAGGCTCACCAAGCAGAAGTACATCGTACCCAAGAAGGCATTGCAGCTAGAAGTCAAGCGCATCGCTCATCAGCTCTCTCGCTTACCAACACGAGAAGATGTCATCCAATATGGCAAGTATCCAATTGAACTCTACGATCGGTATTTCGTCAGCTGGGGCGAGGTCTGCGCAGCTGCACGCACAACAGGCATGACCGAAATTAGAGCACCGCAAACCGTCGCTCACTCCGAAGAGACGAAACAACTCGACCTAGGACTCCCATCAAGGCGCTAAGCTATTTAGGCGGGAGCAACTCCTATAACAAATGGCAAAACGGCCCTCGCTCTCTGCGTAGGCAAAACTGAAACTAAGTTTGGCTAAATTCAAAGAGCTCGCTCCATTGCGTCCCGCCACGAGAAATGAGTCATTCAGGCGTGGCGGGCCGCAACGGCGGTTTGCCTAAACGAGAGGTGTCTCATGGATCCGACCATACGTCTTCTCATAAGAAGTCTGTCAATTACCATTCTCGTTCTCATTGTGGTGGCGGTCGCTGGGGCATCGGACCGGAACTGGCCCATCATTAAGCATTATGATCAACAACACCTTGGCCGCATAGCTCTTCCTGTTGGCGGCATCGGAACGGGGACAATTTCGCTTGGTGGAAGAGGTGACTGGCGGGATTGGGAAATCATGAACCGCCCAGCCAAGGGGTTCAATCCCGGCTCACCGTTCTTCGCAATCCGGGTCAAGCCGGCAAAGGGAAAAGCGCTTGTGCGGGCGTTGCAGGGTCCTGTTGATGAACATTTGTACGAGGGAGCCTCCGGCGTCAAAAACGCAACAAATCCTGGCTTGCCGTGCTTTCACAATTGTAGTTTTGACGCAAGCTATCCCTTTGGGATCGTGAATCTCTCCGACGCTGCTGTACCGGTCACGGTGAAGATCAAAGCATTCAATCCTTTCATTCCCACGGATGCTGACGCGAGCGGAATTCCTATCGCCATTATTACGTATGAAGTCACTAATACTTCAAAGGCAGATCTCTCCGTGTCTGTCTGCGGCACCATCCAGAACTTCATTGGAAACGATGGAACCAAAAACGTCGCGCTGCGGAATCGCAACACCTACCGGCAAGGAACTGCATGCCGGGGAATCTTCATGTCATCCGACAGTGTGAAGCCGGACGACGAGCGCTGGGGAACCATGGCGTTGACCACGAACTCCAGCGAAGGCCTCTCATTCAGAACCGCGTGGTTAAAAGCCGGTTGGGGAACACCGTTGCTTGATTTCTGGGATGATTTCAGCGACGATGGGATACTCACAGACCGCATGTCCGATATCAGCACACCGAACGCGTCGCTTGCTGTGAGCAAAAGTATCCCGGCGAAGGGAACCCAGGATTTTACATTCTTCGTTACGTGGCATTTCCCCAATCGCTTTGCCTGGTCGCCTAAGCGCATCGGCAACTATTATACCACACAGTACAGCGATGCATGGGATGTCATCGAGAAGGCGCTCCCAAGGCTCAACGCCTTGGAACGCGAGACGGTGGAATTCGTTTCCGCATTCTGCGCGAGCGATATCCCCGCCGTTGTCAAGGAATCTGCATTGTTTAACCTCAGCACACTGAGAACCCAGACATGTTTTCGGACCGAGGATGGACGATTTTTCGCGTGGGAGGGATGCGATGATAACAAGGGTTGCTGCTCCGGAACATGCACGCATGTATGGAACTATGAGCAGGCTATCGCGTTTCTTTTCGGTTCCATTGCAAAGTCGATGCGCGAGGTTGAATTCAGCAAAGAGACAGATGATGCGGGGCTGATGAGCTTTCGCGCAAGACTCCCGCTGGACCAGGAACTTTGGGGCAAGGCCGCCGCTGACGGACAGATGGGTTGTATCATGAAAGTGTACAGAGACTGGCAGTTGTCTGGCGACAACACAATGCTCGCGGCCCTCTGGCCAAATGTGAAAAAGGCTCTGGAGTTCTGCTGGATCAAAGGAGGCTGGGACGCAAACAAAGACGGGATTATGGAGGGGTGTCAGCACAACACGATGGATGTTGAATACTATGGTCCCAATCCACAGATGGGCATTTGGTACCTCGGTGCCCTCAAGGCTGCCGCGCGTATGGCAACCCTCATGAAGGACGGTGCTTTTGCCGGCACTTGCGAATCTCTGTTTGCACACGGCAGCCGATGGATTGACAGCATGCTGTTCAATGGTGAGTACTATATACACACGATTGTTCCGAAGATGGACAAAGCGAACATTGCTCCCAGTCTTCTTGTTGGCATGGGATCGAGCGACTTCACCAATCCGGACTATCAACTTGGCGAGGCCTGTCTTGTCGACCAGCTCATCGGACAGACTATGGCCCACGTCTGCGACCTCGGTTATCTGACCAACCCCGAGCACGTTCGCACCACGCTCAAGAGCATCATGAAGTACAACTACAAGAGTTCACTGGCCGATCACTTCAACTGCCTTCGCGCGTTCGCTCTCGGGGATGAAGCAGCTCTCCTGATGACGAGCTATCCCAAGGGGCGGCCGACGAATCCATTTCCCTATTTTACGGAGGTGATGACAGGCTTTGAATACACCGCCGCGATCGGCATGCTGTACGAGGGGCAGACAGAAAGTGCGTTGAAATGCATCACAAGTATTCGCAATCGCTACGATGGAATGAAGAGAAGTCCGTTTGACGAGGCCGAATGCGGACATCATTACGGTCGGGCAATGATTAGCTGGGCAGAGCTTCTCGCGCTGACGGGGTTCCATTACTCCGCTGTTGATCAACGGTTCACTGTTGCTGCCAAGAATGGTAAGTACTTTTGGTCGAATGGATATGTGTACGGCTCAATAAAGCAAAAACCGGGAAGTGCGGGGCGACGACTGGTCATCATATCACCGCTGAAGGGTGAGGTGAGTCTTAAATCCATACGGTTGAGCGGCTTTGGAGAGGCGCGGTTCGGGGAGCCATATCAGCTCAAGGCGGGGGAATCACTAGCGATTGAGGTTTCGCCTGATGGAAAGACACATTAGAGACATCTACCATCGCCGTTCAATTCGTCTGAAGGGTTATGATTATTCCCAAGAAGCTGCTTATTATGTGACCCTGCATGCGCGTGGACGGTCATGCGTCTTCGGTGCAGTCATCGGCGAGAACGTACGGTTGAATCGGTTTGGGCAGATAACACGTGATGAATGGTTGAGAACACCACAAATCCGGCCGGAGGTAGAGCTCGATGAATTTGTCGTGATGCCAAATCATCTTCATGGTATTATTCTCCTGGTGCCAACCGTCGGGGCGTATTACGATACGCCCCGACGAGATAATCCATCACAAAAACCTCTTTTCGTATCCCCATCGCGAACCTTTGGAGCAATTATCCGCGGATTCAAATCAGCCACAACCGTGCAAACCGATCGACTCCGCGACACCCCGCGATCTCCATTATGGCAACGTAACTATTACGAACATATTGTTCGCGATATCGATAATTTGAACCGCATTCGTAATTACATCCGGAACACCCCCCTTCAATGGTCCTCTGATAACGAAAATCCGATTAACGTCACGACCACAAACACCAAAAGCATCACAAAAAAAGAATGAATTGCCACAGTATAAAACGCTCTTCCGCGCTTCTGATTCTGGCGGCAATGATGTGCTTCTCGCGTATCGCCTACTCACAGCAACAAACGAACTACGCCATCATCAAGCCCGGCGAATCACCTGAAGAGATCGTGCGCAAAGCAGCCACCGTTGCCCCTTCCCCGCGCCAGCTCTCCTGGCAGCAACAGGAGTTCATCGCCTTTGTTCATTTTGGCATGAATACTTTTATGGACCGCGAGTGGGGACAGGGGAACGAGGACCCGGCTGTCTTCAACCCCACGGATTTGGACACGCGGCAATGGGTGAAAGTCATCAAGGACGCAGGGATGAAGTTGCTCGTCGTGACCGCGAAACACCACGACGGCTTTTGCCTGTGGCCAAGCAAGTACACAGACCACAGTGTCAAAAGCAGCCCGTGGAAAAATGGAAAGGGAGATGTTGTCGTCGAGGTTGCGCAAGCGTGCAGGGAAGCCGGTATCAAGTTCGGTGTCTATTTGTCCCCGTGGGATCGGCACGAGAGGTCATACGGCAATTCTCCCGCATACAATGAACATTTCCGAAATCAACTCCGTGAGTTGTTGATCAACTATGGCGATGTCGCCGAGGTCTGGTTCGATGGCGCTTGCGGCGAAGGGCCCAATGGCAAAAGACAGGAATACGATTGGAAATCATACTACAAACTTATCCGGGAGCTCCAACCGCAGGCAGTTATCGCCATCATGGGGCCTGATGTCCGTTGGGTTGGCACTGAATCCGGCTATGGAAGAGAAACCGAATGGAGCGTCGTCTCGGGTGTTGCGCAAAACCTCAACGCCATCGCGGCCTCCTCTCAACAGAATGCCATTGATGGCGCTTTTGTCCCCGGTGATTTGACGGGCGATGACCTTGGCAGTCTGGACAAGATCAGGAATGCAGCATCGCTCGTGTGGTATCCCGCAGAAACCGATGTTTCGATTCGACCGGGTTGGTTCTACCACGAGAGCCAGAATGAGCTCGTGAAGACACCCGAGAAACTCGTCGACATCTATTATAGTTCTGTTGGACGCAACTCGGTGTTGCTCCTGAATATTCCCGCCGACAAGCGCGGTCGCATCAGCGAAAGCGACATCAAAGCATTGAGGGGGCTACGTAAGACTCTCGACCAGACGTTCAGCACGAACCTCACGACGGGCGCGCGGGTCATTGCGTCGAATGAACGCTGGGGACACAACGGTGCTGCAATCATTGATCGGGATACAAAGAACTTTTGGACGACAGAGGACGGGGTTGAGTCAGCAACTCTCGACGTTCAGCTTGCGCGAACCCTGACGTTCAACCGCGCGATGCTGCAAGAAGACATTGCTGTTGGTCAGCGAGTTGAGGCTTTTCGATTTGAAGCCTGGACCGGAAAAACCTGGAGGGAGATCGCCAGGGGGACCACTATCGGATACAAGCGCCTTCTCCGTTTTCCAAGCGTGACGGCGGCAAAGGTGAGAATTGTTATTGAACGATCAAGAACGAGTCCGACGCTTTCCTCATTTGGTCTTTTTAAAGCTCCTCCCAATGTTTTCATTGAACCGCTTGGGGGTTCCTTCGAAACCAAAACAAAGGTCCGGCTTTCGACGGATACAAAAGGGGCGACGGTTCGGTACTCGCTCGACGGAATAGATCCCACTATGAGGTCCGCGAAATATTCTGCACCGATTATGTTGACCCGGTCAACACTCCTCAAGGCGACGGCGGTCATCGGCGGTGAGCTGTGCGCAGAACCAGTTGTAGCCCGGTTTATTCGATGCCTCAGCGCTAAATCGGCCGATTTTGAAAAACCATTCAATCCCAAGTACGCAGGCCACGGGAATGCAACAATCATCAACGGCAAGCGTGGCTCGCTCGACTTCAATGATAAGGAGTGGTTGGGCTTTTTAGGGGATGATGCGATTGTAACCATTGATCTGGGTCAGGCAAAAACGGTCGGAAAAATCACAGCGGGATTTTTGCAGCAGCAAGGATCCTGGGTTTTCCTGCCGGGCGCTGTCACGTTTTTCGTTTCAGACGACAGGACAAACTGGAGACTCGTTGGTGAATTGAAAATTCCGCCTGAGCAGACAGAGCGGGTTCTCACGAAGGATTTCGCTTGCACTGTCGCTAAGGTCAAGATAAGATATGTACGGGTTGTGGCAAAAAATGTCGGAATCTGCCCCTCATGGCATCCGGGTGTTGGAGAAAAAGCGTGGCTGTTTACGGATGAGATTATTGTGGAATAGGAAGGTCGAGTTGCTCGCAGGGGTTTCTCTTGAACAGTCCCCCCTGTGTGGCGGCTTGTGCTGATGCGAGAGGGGATTTAGGGGAGTGTTCTTTCACCTACGCTTCCGCACTTTGGGTGACACACCCCTCGGCTCCCCTCTCTCGCCCCGCGTGCTTCCCACAAGAGGGGACGTTTGGTTCACGATATGTGAGAGGCGATGTACTGAGCTCTAACAGTTCTCTCCGCGCGTGGGCTTGCGCGCTGGGGAGAGGGTTGTTAGACTCCATCAGAGTCTAACGGACTCTGACGAGGATTCAGGGATGTGTGTTTTGTCTGGCGCGATAAGATCGATTTTGAGGCGGTTTTCAAATCCAAAGATGAATCAGCTATCAGCTCACCGCGAAATCGACCGCCGCAAGAGAATGAATCACCGTCGTGTTGAAGAGTGGAAAATCGATATCCTCCTGCTTGATCAAGAGCGGTATTTCCGTGCAGCCGAGTACAACTCCTTCCGCGCCCTGAGAACGAAGTTTCTGAATGATTTCCAGGAAGCGTGTCTTCGATTCCGGGAGAAAGATCCCCATCAGCAGTTCGCTGTCGATTGTCCGCTGAATGAATATTTTCTCATCCTTGTCCGGAACGAGCGTGGTGATACCTTGCTCGGCGAGCTTCTTTGTGTAGAAGTCTAGTTCCATCGTGGGCCGCGTCCCGAGCAACCCGACTTTCTTCATGTTCTTTTTCTGGATTTGCGCGCCTGTTGCTTTCGCAATGTGAATGAGCGGAACCGAAATTTCCTTTTCTATCCGATCCGCATGCATATGCATCGTATTGGCGCACAGAAGAATGCAGTCGACGCCAACGGTCTCGAGCTTCCTGGCGGCGCCAAGCATAAGAGAGAAGATGCCTTCTGTCTCGCGCTTTTCGTTGAACCTTTGGATGTCTCCGAAGTTAACAGAATACAGAACGCACCTGGCGAATTCCAGGCCCCCAAGCCGTCTGTTTGTTTCTTCGTTGATGATGCGGTAGTATTCGACAGTCGAGATCCAGCCGGTTCCACCCACCAGTCCAATGGTCTTCATCGGTGCAGTCCTCCCTTTTTCAAGAAGCTAGTGCTACTTCTAATTAGAGATCTTGTCGTGGCGCCACGCCTTCGTCATATTCAGAAAGGCGTCCCGTTCACCCGCTGGGTGAACGGGACCCGCTTCCAATGGCAGCATCCATCTCAAGATACAATATTATTTCATGGAAGCGGCACTATGCAACTTTTGCCTTCAATTCAAAACTCCCGGTTAACGCGAGAAGGGATACGCCAGCTACTTCGCATGCATCGCTTCAACGTCCTGCGGAGAGAATTTCACGAGCTTTATGGCTTTTGCGGTATAGCGCTGCATGGTTGGTACGACCATCAACGCCTGCTTTGCATTCTCCGCTTCAAGAACGAGCCACCCCGTATGGTCGCCATCCATGCAGCCCCAATCGAAGTGTGTGATGTAGCCGACGGAATGGATTTCCTTGAGTGCTTTGGCGCAGTCACCTGCCGTGTATGGAGAGATAACGAGGAATCGTTCCACGACTTTCTCCTTTTAATGTGTGAATACGGTTGTTGATTCGATCGACGCGTGTCAACCGACGATAGAGAAGATTTCCCGATGGCCGGACTCGACCAGCGGAGTGAATTTCTGGTACCACTCGCCAAATTCCTTCGACCCCATAATGTCCTTCGATGACTTTTCGAATGTGGCAAGGTTTTCATACGTCATCTCTGAAACGAATGTGTAGTACTGACCCGTGACGTCGGTCAGGAAACGAACTGACAATCCGCCGCCGTATTTCTTGTGAAGAGATTCGTTTTCCTTCACCAGGGCTTTGGCCTCTCTGGCTTTTCCAAACTTGAGCTGAAAGACATTGCGAACGAGGATCATGGTGATCTCCTTTTTGAAAGGTGTGGGAACTGATTATGAGGTAGATCTCGTTGATTAGCGGAACGATGATAGAAGGATGGTTTATGGCAGCCCGCGTCCCATCGCACATTGTATTAACGCCGCTCTGGTTTCGGGCGTTCCCGCGGTCGGTTTGCGTCCGAGGGTATACGAATCTCATCGGAAGCTTATAATTTCTGCAACATTTATGCGCTTTTTCAGTATAAACAGGAGCGTTTTGTCGTTTTCCATCACATTGTTGCCTCGGGGGGTTTGCGTGAGGGTTTCACATCTGGCTCTGTCAGCCTTTTTCCTTGTTCTTTCCGTATTCACACCTTCTTTCGCGTTCATCCCGGCCGATTCAGCCAAACAAAGTCTCCGGGCTCTTCGCATCGATGGTGATGTTGAGTTGACTGGAACCCTCTCCGACCCGCGCTGGAATCAAGCGCCGACGGCAGAGATCCGCTACGAAATCATGCCCGGAGAAAACACGCCGGCCACCGTGCGGACAACGGTTCGTATCCTGTATAATTCCGACTACGTCTATTTTGGTTTTCGCTGTGAGGATTCTGACCCATCATCGATTCGTGCTCATATCACAGATCGCGACAAGATTTCTGATGACGACAGGGTGGGAATTATTCTGGATACCTATGGAGATTTCCAGCGATCGTACGAGTTCATTCTCAATCCTTACGGCATTCAGGCCGACTTACTGCGAACCGGCAACAACGAAGATGACAGCTTCGATACCGTGTGGAAATCTGCAGCCGCGATCAACGGTTCCGGCTGGACCGCCGAGATGGCGCTTCCATTTAAGAGCTTGCGCTTTCCTTCGCAGCAAGAGCAGAGATGGGTTGCACTCTTCTTTAGGATCTACCCACGCGCAAGCCAGTACCAGCTATCCTGGAATCCTATAAACCGGAACAATCCCTGCCTTTTATGCCAGGGGGGCATCATTGAGGGGATCGTTGATGTTCAGTCGGTCAGCTCTATTGACGTGCTCCCGTATGTCGTGGGCCAGCAGAGCGGTTCACTCGCTGATGTCTCCGATCCTCAATCCGCATTTGAGAACGGGAAAACTAAGGGCCGTGTCGGCGGAAGCGTCCGGTATTCTCCAAACCCGGACCTTGACATTGAGGCTGTCATCAACCCCGACTTCAGTCAGGTAGAATCCGATGCAACACAGATCAGCGTCAATTCGACGTTCGCTTTGAACTATCCTGAGAAGCGTCCATTTTTTCTTGTCGGATCGGATATGTACAACAACCAGACCCAGTCGTTCTATTCCCGCATGCTTAATAATCCCATCGGTGCGGCGAGGGTTCTGGGAAAATCGGGTTCGTTCTCGTTTGCCTATCTTGCAGCTGGCGATCGCAATACACCATACATTGTCCCCGGCGAAGAGAACAGCGACTTCATTTCAACGAACCTTGAATCGTTTTCTAACATTGCGCGGGCGCGCTATGATTTCGGTGGAGAGACGTTTCTCGGAGGAATGTTGACGACGCGCAATACGGCAACCGCTCACAACTACGTCGGTGGAGTCGATTGGAATTGCCGATTCCTCGAAAACTATTCATTCACCGGCGAACTGTTCTTTTCCGACACAAAAGAAGTCAACGACCTGAGCCTGAATTCTGATACGCGGATGTTTGGGAATTCGGGGCACAACGCTGCATTCAATGGCGAGGGTTTTGCCGGGACCAGCACACTATTGTCGTTCCAGCGCGGTGCCCGCGATTGGAGTTTTTCGCTGCGGTACATGGATCGCACGCCAACATTTGATGCGCAGAACGGATTCGTGCCGAGCAACGACACCCGCATGGTATTCATGGAACACGACTATACCTTCTATCCCAACAACGCTTTGATCGACCAATGGACTCTGAGCGCCAATATGGGTCTTCACTTCAATCACGAAGATGAGAGGAAAGAGAAGTGGTTTGTCCCCGTTATCGGAGCCCAGTTCAAGGGCCAGATCAGCGCTTCATTGCAGTGACTGCTGGTCAACGACGAGTTGTTTCATGGGGTGCAATTCGACAACATCAACCGGGCACAGGTGAACATCAACGCCCGACCCTCCAGCAGCCTGACGTTGATGTTCAATGGGGAGTTCGGCAGGTTCATCCGGCGGTCGGATACACCGGACATGGGTATCGGACACACCATCAGTTTGACGGTTCGTTTGCGCCCGACATTTCAGCTTCAGGTAGACGTGTCATATTCGCGCGCCAAGCTTTCGAGTGTCGCGAGCGGGGCGCTCTTTTATGATGGCTATGTTGCGCACGCCTTGGGGGTGTACCAGTTTACGCCCGAGCTTTTCCTGCGGGTCATCGGTCAATACGACGAGTTCAACAAAGCTTTTGATTTCTACCCACTCATCAGTTACAAGCTTAACCCGTTCACGATCTTCTATGCTGGCTCCACGTATGCACTGTTGGATTTTGGAGATCCGTTCGGGGTGAAACAAACAACCCGTCAGTATTTTTTGAAACTCCAGTACTTGTTGCGAAGTTGACGCAACGAAGATGCAGCCGATGGAGATACGCGTCATTGAAGAAAGAACTTGTACCCGGTTTTCTGCACCCATAAGCGATTGGATACTCAAACATGTCACTGTTGTCAAACAACAACCTTTGAAGGAAACTGCTATGGACACGACACGTCGAACCCTCTGCACCATCGTCATTGCTGCGTCAT
The DNA here is from genome assembly GCA_041480785.1 of Bacteroidota bacterium. Classification (GTDB taxonomy): domain Bacteria; phylum Bacteroidota; class Ignavibacteria; order UBA10030; family UBA10030; genus UBA9647. Next base: position 29,033 of record JBGPAN010000001.1, read on the forward strand.
TTTTCATTGCGGCCAGATCATCCGCGCAGACTCCATCCGACACAGGCGTCACGGTCATTCACGCTGGGCGCATGTTCGACAGCGAGAAGGTGGTCTTCGTCGAAACGCAGGATATCATCGTCAAGAACAAGCGAGTTGAAGCCGTCGGACAGAATTTGCCCGTTCCATCCGGTGCTCGCGAGATTGACTTGCGCAACTGCACGGTCCTGCCCGGCCTCATCGATGCTCACACTCACCTTCTTTATTTGGAGGATCCTTTCAAAGGCCTTTCCATGGACGGAGTCAAAGCGGTCATCTACGAAGGCACACCGTTGCGTGCGTTACACGGTGCGGCTCGAGCGCGGACATTTCTCGCCGCTGGGATTACGACCGTGCGTGACCTCGGAAACTCCGGGCAATACGGTGATGTCGCGCTCCGAGACGCGATCAAAGACGGCAGCCTCGATGGACCAAGGATGTTTGTCTCGGGTCCCGGTTTGAGTCCGGAAGGAGGGCAATTCGCGGGACTGCGGCAGAACCACAAAGCTATTGCAGAGGAGGAATAGCGGATCGTTCACGGCCCCGAAGATGCCGCACATGCTGTTCAGGAGAACACAAACTACGGGGCGGACCTGATCAAGATCTATTCGAACAGCACCCCAAACCGTGGATACCTGTCGCTTACAGAAATGAAAGCAATCGTCGAAGAAGCCAAGATTCTGAATGTCAAGGTGACAGCACACGCGACCAACAACGCGGCAATCTGGCGGGCCGTGCAGGCAGGTGTCAATTCCATTGATCACGCGTACCAAGTTGATGATACGACGCTTTCGCTAATGCGCGACCGCGGCGTTGCGATGCTTCCATCGGACATCGATAGCATCACGATCATAAACCTGACAAAGCGTGCTCCGAGCGATATGAAGATGTCTCCCGAACAAATCTCGATGTACCTCGCAGGTGGCCGCACCCGCCTGCAGCGAGCGCTGAAAGCGGGCGTCACGATCGTTGCCGGCTCTGACAACTACATTCAGACTGGTCTGCCTCAGGGCGAAGCAGCGAAGCACGTTCTCATCGCATACGCTGAGGCCGGAATGAAACCCGTACAGATTTTGCGAGCAGCAACATGGAATGCCGCTGAGTTGCTGGGAATGAAAAACCGGCTGGGCGTCATCAAACCTGGCGCGTTTGCGGACATCGTTGGTGTCGAAGGGAATGTCGAGGTGGACATGCGCGTTATTGAGAACGTCCGATTTGTCATAAAAGATGGGACCATCTACGCTGGACGGAAATAGGCGGGAAGTCCATAGATAGCGTATTAAGGCCTATGCTTGAAGCCTCGAACCGAAGATTGCGAGGCCTAAAACAGATCTAACCGTGTATCGAATAAGACCCCTTTTGCTTCGCCGCTCTTGCTTTTCGCTATCTCCTTGTTCACCGCGGCCAGCTTGCGCTTTGCCGACGTCAGTATTTTCTGAAACTCCAGTACTTGTTGTGAAGTTGATGCCGGGGGATTAGACTTCGTCGAGGCGGTGCCGCCTTGACGCAATTGACTTTCACCCGAATCTCTGCTTACTTTGTACAACTTATCGAACCGTGTCATTCAGCACTTCGACTCCCATGAAAACCAAACTTGTCGTTCTCCTTCTTCTTGCCGCGAGCATTTGTGTCGCGCAGAAGCGCTACTACAAGGGCAATACTCATACACATTCATCTCCCCAGAGTGGTGACGCCGCAAAAACCTGGACACCGGATACTGTTGTCGCGAGTTACAAGGCTGCTGGTTATGACTTCCTCGTTTTCACGGACCACGTAAGCTACTGGAATGCGAGCGGCCTGTCATCGCCTGAGTTCACGGTCATCAGCGGCGAAGAGGCTGGTCTCTCCGGTGGCGGGCGATGGGGGCACTTCACCGCGATGAGGATTCAAAGCCAGATCGGTAGCACAGGGAAAACGCATCAGCAGTTAATCGATGAGATTACATCACAGGGGGGGGTAGCATTTCTCAATCATCCACGCTGGAATGTCATCCCGATCAACGCGCTGCAAGTGATCAACGACATGAAACAGAATCTCCGTCACGTCGAAGTGTTCAATGGGAATACCGACACGCCCACAACGTTTGACACCTCGCTCTGGGACAGTGTCCTGACGTCGGGGAGACTTATGTTTGGCGTAGCAAGTGACGATGCACACAAGCCGAGTCATCTTGGCAAGGGATGGATTTGTGTCTACGCTTCTTCGAGGCACCCGGATACACTCCTCAACGCAATCCGCAACGGCGAGTTTTATGCCAGCAATGGTATTGTACTCGACACCACCGGATACCGGCCGGACAAGATTTTTGTACGAAGCGTGAATGGATCGGTGATTCGGTTCATTGGCAGCGGCGGGACATTGCTGGCGACTGTTGCCGCCAATGAAGCCACCTATACTATCAAGAGGAACGAGGGGTACGTCCGTGCCGAAATCGCCAACAGCCTGAACCAGACCGCGTGGATTCAGCCGTTCATGATTCCTCGGGCAACACCGGTCGATGGTAAAGAGTCTTCTCTTGTTCCGGAATCGCCAACGCTGTATCAGAATTATCCGAACCCGTTCAACCCGAGCACAACCATTGGCTACGCATTGCCGCGGGCGGCAACTGTGTCGCTGAAGATCCTCAACACGCTCGGCCAACTTGTGGCGACGATCGTCAACGAGCACAAGGATGCCGGGTCCTATCGTATTCAATGGAATGCAAACGTGCCGAGCGGAGTGTATTTCTCTCGACTTGAGGCGGAGAGTTTTGTGCAAACGCAGAAGGTGATCTTGCTACATTGAGCGAACGGTGGTGCGATCTGCAACATATACCAAGGGCTCAGCGATCCGCTGGGCCCTTGGTATTTCTCGGTCTGAGATATCTCCACCTCAAATAACCACCCGGATCCTCCGAATACTTCTGCGGTGTGGCCACGCAGCTTGTTGCTAACGCACAGAGATCTTCCTTGACTTTTTCTCATTCCCGGTAATTCTAAAAAATACCGAGCTTACGGTATTGCACTTTCACGAGGGCTTATGTACCCTTCATTTGAGATGCTTCGACAAGCCCAGCGGGGGGATTCGTGGAGACAAAAAGAATGATTTTGCTGAAGTAAGCCTGCAACTGCCCTGTCATCACCGAGGAGGAATCTGATGAAACTCATGATGGTCATTCGTACGATTGTTTTACTTGGCTTAACTTTTTTGTGCGCGTGCACGAATCCTGCGGGCGATGATGCTGTATTTATGCCGGATGGTTTGGTTGCATACTATCGTCTGAACGGCAACACGGAGGACAAAAGCGGAAAGGGTCACAATGGTACTGTTGCCGATGCTCTCCCCACTGTCGATCGCCTCGGAAAGGATAACTCCGCTCTCAGTTTCAACGGCAGCACCAGCTACGTCCGATGCGGTGATATCCTCGACGATGTATTCTGTTACCCTGTTGCGAGGTTCAGCATTGCGGGATGGGCTAAAACGAGAACCATGGGGACTTTTGCTCATGGCGGGGGACTCATCATAGGAAAGAGTGCGGGTGGCACCTATGGTCCATACCAATGGGGCGTGACTCACGTCGACGGGATTATTTACGCAGCTGTCATGTCCGATCCAACTGCGCAAAACTACATTGGAATTTCGAGTCCGATGCCAGCCAATCAATGGTTCCATTTCGTGCTCGTGTTCGATGGGAGTCTGGCGCAATCTGATAGAATCCAACTCTATGTCAACGGGGAGTCTGTCAACTCGAAGATCTTTCAGCGTGTGGGCAACCTGGGCACCTCGACAACGAATAGCCAGCAGGAGGTGACGATCGGAGCGGGGCACGCGGCCGGTTATCCTCAAATCCCAAACAACTGCTACGATGGCGACGTTGATGAGATCCGGATATACGACAGGGCGCTTACGTTTGCAGAGCAGCACGATTTGTACGTTGCAAAAAACTAGAGGAGCGGATGGAAACCACATTGTCACCCCGAAATTTTCCGCTCTTTGTTCCGCTGTTTGAATCCCGACCTGCGGAAGATCGAGAGCGGGCGAACGGACAAGCCATCTATCACACACTCGTTCCCATCTCTCGCCCCACGTGTCTCCCACGAGAGGGGACGTTTGGTTCGCGATATGAAGATACGATCAGGCCAAGCACATCATTCCCGACCGTTTCTTATCTTACTCCATCTCTGTAACACCCGGATTAGAGAATACATGGCCGAACGCTGGATTTCCATTATCATCGCAATCGCTGCAATTGGACTTGGAATTGACAACATCGTCAATGAACGCGGTTCGCATATCTTCGGCCGTCTTGGCCCGCACTAACAGGAATCGCAGCCGTGGTTGAAGGAATTGTCTTCATCGCCGTCGGGTGTGTCTTGTTCTACAGGGTGTGGGCAAAACGAGATCAATCAACAAAGAGATGAGGGTCAGCCATATGAGTTGGAAGCTTCGATCGACGGTTGTCGCGCTCATGGTGCTTGTCGCCGCCGGAATTTCCTTTGGTCAATTTAAGGAATCTGTCGAGCGAAACGCCCGAGCGCTTCAGAAAATCCGGGGATGCGTTGAGGGCTATGCCGAAGCGATAAGCGGTGAGGTTATCGACTATCCGAGAATCCGGGACAATCGCCCAGAGGCTCTCATCACACGGGCCACCACCGGCACAATGGCAATCGAGTGGAAGTCCCAGCGCGTGCCGGCAACCACGAGCGGAAAAGAGGTTAGCTTTGTTGTGAGTGCTGGCATCATGGCGCGCCCCAATACGGTTTTCGGGTTTCGGCTCCTTGTCAACAATACGGCGGGATGCCACTTTTCAACAGTCGACACCCTGAGCTGGGAGGCAACCGATAGCAGTGGAATCAGGCTTGTCTTTGACGGTGTCATGCGTGACCAACACACAGATGCCTTTGGCTACCTGCGCATATACGTCCCGGTTGAACTGATTACGCCGGGTCAACCGGTGCGATTCAAGGCGATTGGCGACAGTGCGGGATCGCGAGTGTGGTTCATGGTTTTCAAGGATTCAGCTGTACTCGCATATGTTGCTGAACGCGTGGCAAACGAGGCCTTCTGCGACATCTCTCTCCAAACCAGCGGCGCACAATATGCAGCGATGCTTGATGTTCCTTCGTCATGGATTGCGCGACATCTTACGTGTGCCGCGGGCGGGACACAGCCCCGAGCGATAAACATTGCTGCGGAGACTTTTGGCGCGCACGCCGCTTTCACGTTCGCGGGAAAACCAACGGATCGGTTCCAACTCAACGTCGACGGTGAAACTCCTGTTGACATCAAGAACCTCTCCGGGACCGTCAATGAAACGAAGCTTTTTTCAAGGAGCCTCCAATCATTGAAAGGTCGATCCACGTCGAATAGCGGATATTCCCTGGAATATCGGTCGACCTATGCACCGCACCTTGGCCAATCCCTTATTGAACTCTCGGATGTCAACAAGGCTGGAAGCAAACTGCACCTCATCATCTCCACCCATCAGGATATCGCCTGGATGGATTCTCCCGAGCAATGCATCAAAGATCGGGACGAGAAGATTCTCACGCCAACGCTCGAAATTATGAAGACGGACCCGAACTACCGTTTCGATCTCGAGGATGTCTTGTTCCTGCGCGAATACGTTGAGCGCCATCCTGATCGCAAAGAAGAACTACGCAAGTATATTGCAGAAGGAAGGCTCGGTGTCGGAGCGTCGTACAATCAGCCGTACGAAGATTTGTGTTCTGGCGAGATGCTTGTCCGCGAATTTTACGCCGGCAGAAAGTGGTTCAGGAAAAACTTTCCCGGTTGCGACACCCGCACATATTGGAATCCCGATGTTCCCGGACGAACGATGCAGATGCCGCAGATCATGCAAAAAGCGGGAGTGAATCACCTCCTCATCAGCCGTTTCGAAAAAGGTCTGTATACATGGCTCAGCCCGGACGGCTCAGGGGTACTCACGTTTAGCCCAGGCCACTATGGCGATTTTTTCGAACGTGTCGGACGCAAGGGGTTTCCAGAGATCGCCGGCTACGTTGCCTCATTCGCGCGCAATTGGAGCAGCTCCATAAAAAATGGCAGCGCAAATGCCCCAATCGTTTCCATGAGCGACATGAGCACTCCCGTCCGGTACGATGATATGATAGAAACGTGGAACGGAATCAAGTCTCTCAATCAACTCTCAGGCGAAATGCGGGCGCTTGTACTTCCACCGATCCGTTATTCAAACGCAGAACCGTTTCTCAACGCGGTTTCTTCCGAAAACCTTTTGCTCCCCGTTGTCAAAGGCGAGCGCCCCAACATCTGGCTCTACATCCACGGTCCAACGCATCATTGGGCCGTCTCGGCGAAACGCGAAGCGGATGTCACCCTCCCTGCGGCAGAGACGTTTTCCACCATTGATGCCCTTCTGGCAAAATCGTTTGCACACTATCCGCAGAAGGAACTCACTTCGGCATGGGAATCGCAAATCTACCCCGACCATGGATGGGGTGGGAAGAACGGGGAGATCACCGATAGTACATTTCGGGCGAAATATGAATATGTGCGCGACGTCGCGAAAAGCGTTCTCGCACGCTCCACAGGTGCTATCGCGGTGCGAATCAGAACGTCGCAGAGCAAGGGAATCCCTGTCGTAGTCTTCAACAGTCTTTCGTGGAAGAGGACAAATGCTGTTCGTTTTACAGTAACATTCCCCGTTGGCGCGCAAAAGAAAGGTGTGGCTGTCCATGATGCGGGCGGAAGGCCTCTTCCTTCTCAAATTCTGTCGGTCAGTCAGCACGGCGATGGGAGCATCAGATCCATCGAACTGCTCTTCACTGCCACAGACGTCCCCCCTGTCGGCTATGCGACGTACTATTTGCGCCCGTCGCCGCGTGCCGCTGTACCCGATACCACATCGGCACCGCTCGCTATTTTGCAGAACCGGTTCTACCGGGTTTTCCTTGGCGAAGGAGGGGTTCGCCAGATCATCGATGCCGAATTGAACAGGGAGATTCTCAATACGGAGAAGTTTCTTGGCGGGGAGTTGTTCACGATGCAATCCGTTGGAGAAGATGCCGGTGAATGGTCAGAACCTCAGCAGCCGACAATGGAGGGCTTTGAGAGACTCAGCAGTTATAGGCCCGTCTGGCGCCTCGCGGAATCGGGACCTGTCAGGCAGGTTGTTGAAATGAAGCAGGAGATCAACCACGCTACTCTTCTGCAGCGGGTTATCCTCTATAGCGAGTTGAAGCAAATCGATTTCGAAACATCACTCCTAAAATGGGATGGCGCAAAATATCGGGAATTCCGCCTTGCGTTTCCACTCAAGATGCAACGAGGACAAGTTGCATATGAGGTTCCTTTCGGAACTGTCGAGGTGGGGAACGACGAAATGAAGGGGACGGCGGGAGAGCGCTATACCACAGAGGTCTCTGCCATACATCCGCGGTCGATCCAAAACTGGATCGGTGTTTCTGACAACGAGATCGGCGTTACTATCAGTTCAAGTGTTGCTGTGTGGGATTACCGGGATCCAACCGATCAGCCAATGAACTCACCCGTGCTGCAACCGGTGCTCCTAGCATCACGCAGAAGTTGTCACGGGGCAGGTCCGTGGTATCTGCAAGCGGGAGATCATCATTACAGATTTTCTCTTACAACACATCGACCGGGCTGGAGAAATGGTAGGCGCTTTGGCGTAAGCGCCAACACCCCCTTGGCTGTTGTGTTTAACCCGAGCGCATCAGCGAAACCGACGCTTCCCGAAGAGAAGGGCTTCTTCTCCCTCAGTGTCGACAACATCGCCCTCAGCACCATCAAGAAATGCGATGATGACGATAACGTGATTATCCGTCTCTACGAAGACGCTGGAAAAGATGTATCGGCGCGGTTACGTTTCGCTGCGCCTCTTCGGGGAGTCGAGATGACGAATATCATCGAGGAAGAGGGAAAACCCGGTCAATTCAAGCTCGACGAGGTGACATTCGGTTTGACACATTATTCCATTCAAACGATGAAGGTGTTTCCGCTGTTTCGGTAGAGTTGCCAGGTTTGTCTTTCGATCCATCGAAATTGTAACCGGGTCTGTCATCAATTCGTTTTGTTCGACCACGAGAATCATCCCCACTCTTGCAACTGCAATCGTCGTGTCGTATATTTGTATCACAACGGTGCCATGAGAGTGCCGTTGTTTATCTTCTGCGCGGGCGTAATTCAGTGGTAGAATGCCAGCTTCCCAAGCTGGACGTCGCCGGTTCGAGCCCGGTCGCCCGCTCATCAAAAAGGGGTTAGCAATAATTGCTAGCCCCTTTTTTGCTTTTCGCGTCTCAGGGTTCGTTTTCAATATTCGATCCCCGCCCTCAGGAGATTCCAAAGTCGAACCGCAAATGTTGAGCAACGAGGCAGAAGTACTATCGCTTCCGAATTGTTCTGCGGGTGGGTGTGGCCGCGAGCGGGTTCTCCGGCCACGGATGCTTAGGATACCGAGCGCGGAGCTGCTTTCTGATCTCCGGATAGGTGTTTTGCCAAAAACTGCGGAGGTCTTGTGTTACAGCGAGTGGCCGTCCGGCCGGAGAGAGCAGGTGGATGGTGACCGGTGTTGTTCCAGCCCCGACGCGGGGTGTTTCGGTCAATCCAAAGATCTCTTGCAGTTTTACCGAAAGCGCTGGGTAACCAGCTACATTGTACTCAACCGCGACACGTGA
>JBGPAN010000002.1:0-36204 GCA_041480785.1 Bacteroidota bacterium
CTAACGGAAAAACCCACCCATGAAGAAGTTAGTTCTCTTTCTCTTGCTCCCCCTCACCCTCTTTGCACAGAGCTTCTCAAAGGAGGAAATATCCCGTTGGCAAAAACAATCCAGCCGGGTCACGATCATCCGCGACACCTGGGGTATCCCCCACATCTACGGCAAATCTGATGCCGATGCCGTGTTTGGCCTCTTGTATGCTCAATGCGAAGATGATTTCAAACGCGTCGAGATGAACTATATCGAGAAGCTGGGAAGAACAGCCGAAGTGAAAGGCGAAGCTGCGCTGGCTGCCGACCTCTATATCCGATTGGTCATCGACTCAGCGGCTGCGGTGGCCGACTACAAAAAGAGTCCCACCTGGCTCCGAAGCCTAATGAATGCTTATGCTGACGGCATCAATTATTTCCTCCACACGCATCCGTCAGTCAAGCCGGCGTTGCTGAAACAATTCGAGCCATGGTTTCCGTTGATGTGGACAAATGGAAGTATCAGTGCGATCAGCACCGGCGATGTAACAGCAAGAGATGTAAGAGCTCTTTACCTTGAGGGAAGTGAGCCGATCAGCGCCATGCCGACAGAACCGGAAGAACAATTGACCGGCTCGAATGGATTTGCCATCGCTCCCTCGAAAACCCTTTCGGGAAATGCCATCCTCTATATCAATCCGCACGTTTCCTTCTATTTTCGCCCCGAAGTGCATGTAGTAAGTGAAGAAGGGCTGAATACCTATGGTGCTGTGACATGGGGCCAGTTTTTTGTTTACCAGGGCTTCAACCAACACTGCGGATGGATGCATACATCCAGCGCTGTCGATGTATCCGACATGTATGTCGAAAAAGTCACAAAGAAGGACGGTCACATTTTCTACAAGTATAATAGATCCGAAAGACCGGTGACCGAACGGAGAATAACTCTTCGTTACAGAGTGGGAGATAGTCTGCAGGCAAAGACCATTACGGTGTACTTCACGCATCACGGCCCCATCATGGCAAAGCGGAATGGTGAGTGGATCAGCGTGCGATCGTACAACCGCTCGCTCACCAGCCTGATCCAAAGCTGGCAGCGAACCAAGAGCACGGGGTTTGCGTCATTCAAGAAAACGATGGAGCTTTGTTCCAACACATCCGACAACACGGTTTTTGCTGATGACAAAGGAAATATCGCTTACTGGCACGGCAATTTTATCCCGCGGCGAGACAAATCGCTTAACTGGGCAAAACCGGTTGACGGAACGACTCCGGCCACGGAATGGAAGGGTCTGCATAGGCTGAATGAAATCATTCACGTTTACAACCCCTCCAGCGGGTGGATACAAAACTGCAATTCCACTCCGTTTACCGTATCGGGGACCAGCAGCCCAAAGAAAGAACATTTCCCCGTCTACATGGCGCCGGACGGGGAGAATTTCCGGGCCATCAATGCTGCGCGGGTGTTGAGCAGGGAAAATGCATTCACGCTCGTCAAAACCATTGCGGCAGGGTACGATCCGACGCTGACGGCATTTGAAATACTGGTGCCTGTGTTGGTCACGGCATTCGAAAAGAATGTGAAGCCGGGTGATTCACTTTTTGAGCAGTTGCATGACGCTGTTGCCATTCTGAAGCAATGGGATTTTCGCTGCACTGAAAACTCAATCGCCACGACGCTCGCCATTGATTGGGGGAGAGAGCTGAACCCCGCTATCCAAAGAATTCGCATTGATGGAGGAAATGCGGATCTGGTGGAGAAGACAAAGAAATTTGCTGCCGGCGCTTCAGTGCAGGAATTGGCCATACCATTACTGAATGCAATGCGGGAAATGGAAAAGAGATTTGGAACGTGGAAGATGCCCTGGGGAGAGATCAACCGGTATCAGCGGCTGACGAATGATCTCGAAGAACGATTCAGCGACAATCAATCCAGCCTACCTGTGGGGTTTGCATCGTCCGCATGGGGAATGTTGGCTGCATACAACAGCCGCTCCTTTCCCGGCACGAACAAAAGGTATGGCGTGAGTGGAGCGAGCTTTGTGTGCGCGGTCGAGTTCGGCAAGAAAGTGCGAGCCAAATCAGTGCTGACTGGCGGAGAGAGCGGCGACCCATCCTCAAAACATTTTTCTGATCAGGCACTGATGTACACAAAAGGACAATTCAAGGATGTCTTGTTCTACAAAGAAGATGTGTTGAAACATGTGGAAAAGAAATATCATCCGGGAGAAATAGCTCCGTAGTGGGCGTAGCCTGTCCCAATATGAACGCTGTACAATCTAAAATGAGGAACCCAAATGCCTGATGCGCCATCAACACCAAAAAAGTTTCAATGGAAGTGGGTCTGGATATCGCTTCTGATGTACGTCGTGTTCTATTTCTTTCCCCTCACCCTTGTGCCCGGCGGAATGCTGAGCGGCACAGTCGTGACGAAAGCCTCCGCTACATTCATCGGCGTCTGGTCTTTCGCGGGAATGATCATTATCTCCGCTGTTGCAGGATATATCTCCAAGGGCGTGACGATCAAAGAGCCAGCCGCTGCAGCTGTCGGCCTTGTGATCTTGTCTCTTGTCGCCGTTCAGATCAAATTCAACGCGGCCATTCAATTTACGACGCAGAGCATCATTGGATTGGTCATCGCGCTGGCCGTCGTCGCTGGGCTGTCATTCGCCGGTGCGTGGTTTGGGGAGATTCTGCAGAAGGTTGTGCAGTCAAAGGGACCGGAGCCGAAGTAGAACGGTTGATGTTGAATCCACAAACAAAGCTCGCCGATTCTTCTGAGCCGGGGAGCGTGTACACCAATTCTTCAACGGTCGTCAGTCACTTCTTGTTCGTGAACTTCTCAACCTTGTTCTTGATAGGCTTCACCGAGCGCAGATATCTATAGATCGCTCCAAGATCTCGCTCCGTCATCCCCGCAAACATCGTCCATGGCATCGCCGTGTTGTACTCCATGCTTGCGGCATTCATGGTGCGCCCTTCCGGGTTGTCGTAGAATTTGAACTTGTTCACAAAGTCTGTCTCCGACCACGCGCCGATTCCAGTTTCTTCATCCGGTGTCAGGTTTGCCGACCGGACCAACTGCCCATTCGGAGACGGGAATTCGAACCCTCCTGCGAATTCCAGGCCTGGTATGATCTGTCCATCTTTCCGCTGCGTGTGACATTCAATACAGTTGGCTGTGTTCACCAGGTACTTTCCATATTCGTAGACATTGGATGTATCGGGTGCATCATGCTGTGTGTGTTTCCCTGGAATGGTCCGCACAATAAGGTTCAACGGAAATTTGAGCGCCGTCGGTGGCGGAGTATTCTCGATTGGCTTCAACGTCCGGATGTACGCGATGATCGACATGATGTCTTCCTCGCTCATCGTCGTGAAGTGCGTGTACGGCATCAGCGGAAACATCGCTTTCCCATCTTTGTCGACGCCGGTCGTGATTGCCCTGTAAAGAACACCATCGCTCACTGAGCCGAGGGCTGCTGGTGTAATATTGTGAGCATAGATTGTTCCGGGAAAGCCTAACTTTTCATCGAAGATTTCTCCGCCTTTCCCTTCTGTTCCTGCTAGCGGTGGACCCGAGAAGTATTCCCAATTGCGCGTCGAATGACAATCAACACAAACGGAAACGTGATTCGCGAGATACACGCCCCGTGCGAGACGTTCCGGCGTAGCCTGGACCGTGATGTTCTGAACCGGTCCGACATCAGGGAACTTCAGGAACAAATAACCCACTCCCACGGCAATCACCAGCACCACGACACCCAGTCCCCAACCAAGAATTTTGAGGATTTTCTTCATGCACCCTCCTGAACATGAAAGTGATAACCTCTCCTTATTCAAAGGAGAAAACAATCCACACAAGATTTCGTTCCCTCTTCTCCTTTTGAGACACTCCCCTCGGCAAGTGTAGCAGCCAAGAGTCTTGTTTTTCAGCCCTTTTTGCGCGCACTTGACATGCGCAGGCAGAACGACTATCTTTCGTGTGCCTTTCTCACAGTACCGACAGATTCAGACGTTCTAGTTTCGTTCTTCTGTTGTACCCATCGACCCGAACAAACCACGGATGGACTTGCTTGTGTGCGGTTGGTTCCATAATACACTGACACGTAACATCGACGCGACGGGTGTTGTGCGCTTTGACGCAACCATGATCTTTTCACCCTTGAGACCTATGCCGTGCCCGCGTCTCTCAGGTGGTCCCATCTCAACTCCGGTCAATTCAGTCATGGGATTATGGACGCAATCCAACAATCCACAAATAATCAAATCCCTATGATCGGTCAGACATTCTCCCATTACAAAATTCTTCAGAAACTCGGTGAGGGGGGTATGGGCGTGGTGTATAAGGCCCAGGATACGAAGCTCCTCCGCCCCGTTGCGTTGAAGTTCCTTTCGCCTGAATTGACCCGCGACCAGGACGCCAAGAAGCGGTTCATTCGGGAAGCACGGGCTGCTTCCGGACTGGATCATCCCAACATTGCCATCGTCCATGATGTGGACGAAACACCCGACGGCCATTCGTTCATCTGTATGGCGTACTACGACGGCCAGACTCTGGCGTCAAAGCTGGCGAAGGGATCGTTTGATGTTGTTGATGCCGTGCGGGTCGCGGTTCAGATAGCGGGTGGACTGGAGAGAGCGCACGATTCCGGCATCGTCCATCGCGACATTAAGCCGAGCAATATCATCATCACGTCGCAGGGAGAAGTGAAGATTGTTGATTTTGGTCTCGCAAAGCTCTCGGCGCATGCACGGGAAACCAAGAGCCAGATTACGGGCGGCACTGCCGCATACATGTCACCAGAGCAGATACTCGGCAGCGAGGCTGACGCTCGCAGCGATTTGTTTTCGCTCGGTGTCGTACTCTACGAAACCGTGACTGGAAAAAGACCATTTCTCGGGGAGCACGAGGCAGCGCTTTACTATTCCATTGTCAACTCGGAGCCGATTCCGCCGTCGACAATTCGTTCAGGAATCTCACCCGAGCTCGAGAAGGTTATCCTTCATCTGCTCGAGAAGGACCCGAAGAAGCGGTACCAGAGCGCTTCAGACGTTATCATCGACCTGAAGCACTATCTCGGAGAGAAGCCGACGGCAAGGCCAATCAGGCAACTCCGAAAAGCGCTCTACGGCAAATATCCCGTACCGGTAGTCGTGGGGGCAGTCCTACTTGTCGCGACGATCATTCTGTATGCGAGTGGAGTGCTGGAGTACTGGTTTGGGGGGAGGCCGCCGCTACCAGAACAAGTAAGTATTGCGGTACTTCCTTTCGAGATACGCGGGGCAGATTCGATCGTGACATCTCAATTTCAGGGGTTGTTTGAGACCATTGCCATAAGGCTGACGAAGTTACATTTGGGCCGACCTAATTTCACTGTGATCGGGACAAGCACGTCAAAAGATTTCAAGAGTGCGAAAGACGCATATGAGAAAGCGGGGGCGACGGTGGCACTCAAATGCTCGTTCGACTGTGTGGCGCCCCGGGCTGAGATCAAGGTCAGCCTTGAAAACACAAGGACTCTTCGCACTATTGATGGCGATATTCTTGAGCATGACGCAAAAGACCTGGTTGAAATCGAAAGCGACATTCTGATGTTTGTGATCGGCACCTGCCGCATCGATGCTAAACCCGCCGACCTACGAGGGTTCGAATTCGGAGACACCAAGAACGACGAAGCCAATAAACTCTACTTGCAGGCTAGAGGTCAGTTACGCAACTATGCGAATAGGGAAGTGCTTAGAAGTGCCATTGATTTGTTCGGGCAGTCCGTCGCAATCGATGCACGATTCGCAAAAGCATATGCCGGACTCGGTGAGGCTTATTGGCGAAACTTCGGGATAACGAAGGACCCACAGTGGGTCGACAGCGCCGAGGTCGCTTGGGCTCGCGCCAACGCACTTAATGCAAAGCTCCCTGAAGTTCGACTCACTCGTGGCATGCTCTACCGAGTAGGTGGGAAACCTGAAGCCGCCATAGAAGAGTTTCGGGCTGTGCTGTCCATAGATTCATTGAATGCGGACGCCTATCGCGAGCTGGGCGACGCATACGCAGACGCGAAGCAGCTTCTGAAAGCTGAAGAAGCTTACAAAAAAGCCATTGTGATCAGGCCGACGGACTGGACTGTTCATAACTACCTTGCCAGGTTCTATTATAAGACGATGAGAACCGAAGAGGCCATCGAGATATGGAAGAAGGTCATAGAGCTCGCCCCCGACGTTGGCATCGCTTACAGCAATCTCGGCGTGGCGTATTACATGCGACTTCAGCGATGGCGCGACGCAATCGCCTGGTTCGAGCGAGCCCAGCAAATCGACTCAACTAACTACTTGATATACAAGAACCTGGGAGCCGCATACTACTATGATAATCTCTATGAACGATCTACTCAGGCATATGAAAGATCACTCAAAATCAATTCCAAAGACTATGGTGTCTTGGGCGGTCTTGGCGCTGCCTACCGGTCAATGGGGAGCCAAAAGCTCGCTAATGAAGCATATGAAGAGGCGATCAAACTGGCTGAGGCGCAGCTGAATGTGAATCGTAAGGACCCCGATATAGTTTCGCAACTAGCAGGATTTTATGCCGACGTTGGACGAAAGCAAGACGCACGCGCTACAGCTCTCAAGGCTCTCACACTCGCCCCGAACGATGGAGATGTTTTGAAGCGCCTCGTTTTCATGTACGAGGCTCTTGGTGAACGACGAGAGGCATTTAAGATGTTGGCTCGAGTCATGGAACAGAAGGCTCAATGGACAGAAATCAAATATAGCCCCGAGTTGAAGAGTTTCCGCGAAGATCCGCGATACAAACAAATCACGAAAGGAGGATGAATCGGAGAAGTCAATATCATCGGTTTAGGAAAAATCGGGATGCAATAAGCCCGAACCAACGCTCTAGCCGAGATGAAAGCAATTTCCGGCCCGGAGATGATAATCCAATAGATAATCTGTCTACATGAAAGGAGCTCGGTTATGAAAAGGCCATCACTACCCAATTTTCAGCTCTTCTCTCAGGACATTCCCATTAAGTCGAATCCTGGTGGCCACTGGAGGGTGTCAAAGTGCCATGTCCAACCAGGAGTTGTCACTTGGAGATGTGATGTCCCTGGCTCTTACATATGGATCATGTTCCCCGAACATCATAATCCTATCAAAGACGGAGGTCCTCAGGCTTCGGGCCCAAGTCCCTTGAAGGTTACGCTGGGCGAACGCAAAGGCTACTACCCTTACTGCGTGCTTAGTCAAGACCCCGCTGGGGTGTTCCATCTTGTCGAAGGCAATTCGCCTCCGGAAATGGAGATTGGGTAGGGCTTGTTTGTGTGGTAGATACACAGTAGATTTGTTCAATATCAGGGGCAAAGGATTAATCTATGCTCTTTTACAGCTTTCTCTCCTCCGATCACACCAACGCCAGCACTGTTTTCTATGCCAGGCCCTTATGAATCATTTCACTCCTCCATCATCCAACATCCAGACGAACATCCACCACTAACAAGAAAGGTTGAACATGTCTGCCACGCAAAAGAACCCTGCAAGCCCTCAACACGATGAAAAGATCATCATCGTAAAAGGTGGAAATGCGAACTGGTTCATCAAGCCGATCAAAGTCCATGCAAATACCAAGGTGACTTGGCATTGCCGTTTGAATAGTATTAGTATCTGGTTCCCCAAGGACAATAATCCCCTTGCTGGTGGCAAAAATGAGGTCTATGGCAAGAATGGAAAAGCGAACGCTGTGGTAGGTTCCAAGAAGGGCAAATACTACTACTGCATACTCGTCACAGAGGATAATGGCGAGGTTCATCTCGTGGAAGCGAACTCACCCCCCGAGATGGAGATCGTGTAGTAGACTGTTGGTTTGTCCTAAGAGATTCTTTGATTTCCGGCAGCGGACGCAGAGGTAACGTTCTCTCGGATCTGGTGCGCCTATCACTTATAGGTGCTCACCATGACCCAAGTACCTGTCGTGCGCATTTGCACATTCGCAACGATCTCCGTCTTTACGACCGCTTCAAAACCGCCCATTTTCCAGAAGACAAACCCTCTTTTTTAACCACATCCCACCTCCATCGTATCATCAACAGTGAGAGAATTCAAGATCGATATTGCAGGCTCACAAGGGAAGGTTCGGGAGGATGTTGTCAGCCGTTCACAGTGCAGAGATCTCGCTGCATTCGAGCAGCTCGTTCGGAAATATCAACCCTACGCTTTCTCTCTCGCCATGAAGTTTCTTTGTGATGAAGCAGAGGCTGCTGACGTTGTCCAGGATTCGTTTCTCCGAGTCTGGAAAAACATCGATCATTATGATCCGAATCAGAAATTTTCAACGTGGCTCTACAAAATTGTTGCCAATGTGTGCATTGACCGGTTACGCGCTCTCAAAAGAAACCGGAGCATCTTCCTCTCGCGGGAACGTGATCCTATGATGGAAGATCTCCCGGACGAGCGCGACTGGGAAACATCGCGATCCCATGAACAGTTAGCCGACATTATCAGGACGTTCTCGAGACGGCTTTCACGAACACAACGACTTGTTTTCACATTACGTGACCTTCAGGATTTGTCTGTGAAAGAGGTTGTGGAAATAACGGGCCTTTCGATTGGAAGCGTTAAGACGAACTTGCATTATGCACGGAAATCCATCCGGGATATTCTGGTTCGACATTATGGCGTTGTGAGGGGTGAACTATGAGCTGCGAGCGATATCAACGGTTGCTTCATCTGAATCGATCAGGTGAGATCTCCAAACGCGAGGCGGATGAACTCCGCCAGCATCTCCGCTTGTGCGAAAAGTGCTCTCTCGAGCTTCAGCGGATCGCAAGAGCTGACGGATTCATCGATCGTCTTGCTGCCTTTTCACCGACCCCCAAGAACCCGGAAAAACTCACGGCAGACATTCTGCGGCGCGTGCAGGCAGAGTCCTCTGCGCCAAAGCCATTGAACCCACTGGACCGTTTTCTTGATTTCTTTCTGCTTCCGTCCGTGCGGTACGCAACCGTAACGATTGTTCTCTTGGTGACCATGACATTCATGATTCAACTGCTGGTGATGATGAACAACATCTCCGATCTTGAACAGCGCATGGCATCCCCTGCCCGACATGGCGCTGCCGAGGCGACCTATAGGATGCAGTCAAAGACGCTCCAGGAGGTCGCAATATCAGAACGGGGCAAGTCCCTCAAGGAAAATGTTTCCCTCACTGTGACCAACGACCGTATTGATGTCTCGGCGAAGGAGGTGGATACATTCCTGTCTGACTATGACCTGAGAAACCTTTCAGCAACGCTCGGAGCATCCGCCCTGGGTATTGACCAGAAGACGCTTGAGAAAATTGTCAACGAAGTTAAGGCCACAGCTGAACGATCGTTCCGTCTTGACGGTAAAGGAGCTTAACCTATGCGACGCATCAGCGTTTCATCGAGTCTCACTCTGTGTTTCCTTAGCACCCTGTTGCTGAGCGGATGCCTCGACATCACTTCGACCAGCAAGGTGAACAGCAATGGGAGTATCGTTCGTACGATTGCATTCACGGGCGACTCCACCGACGTTTATGCGGGGAAGTTCCCTCTCCGGCTCGATTCATCGTGGAGCAAAAACATTACAAAGTCAAAGGAGAAGGATAGAAACTACACATTGACAGCCAGCAGGACGTTTCGAGATGTTGAAGAGATGAACGGGGTCCTTGGAGGAACATTCAGCTGGACACTTCAATACCGCTTTGAATTTGACAAGTCCTTCCAGTGGTTCTTCACTATCTACCGATATCGGGAGACGAACCTCCCATTTGCGCAATACACGTCTATTCCGCTGACGGAGTTTCTTTCAAGCCAGGAGATTGAGTTGGTCCTCCAGGACACGCTTGATGACCCGACGAGACACCTTATGTCGCGGGGAGACAGTCTTGCAATGGAGAGCCTCATCCCTCGTTTGCAAGAGTGGGAGTGGCGGAACCGATTTGAGCCCGTCTTCTCGGCGTTCCTTGACGGAGTGAAAACGCTCAACAATCCCTCGCTGACAACCGGCATGGTAGAGCCGCTGAAGGATTCGCTCTACGGGAAGTCGGCGAAAGCTATTGATAAGGGAAAGATTGATTCGCTTCGCATCATCTTCAAGGCCGTGATGAGGAACCCGCTTGTTGACAAGGCCTGGCAGGCGAATGCGCCTGCGATTGAAGAGGTAAAACGCAGGTTTGCGTTCGAGCATCAGACCAATTCCCATAAATATTTCACGAACGTTGTCATGCCGGGGTTGATCACGGGATCGAACGCGGGCAAGATAGAAGGGAATATGGCAACCTGGCAGGATTTCAGAGAGCGTGTCCATCATCTCGAATATACGATGTGGGTAGAGTCGCGGCAGGTGAACTGGTGGGCGGTGATCATTGCCCTGGCGGTGGTTGTATCGTTGATGACGATGTTGATTCTCTCCGTCCTGCGCAGGAGACATCAGGTGTAAAGCGTTCAGAGGATCGGAGTACATGACAAGGGAGAAATTATGAACGATCTTATCACCCGATTTCGATGCAAAGGCCTGGGTTTTTGGTGCGCGGTGATCCTTTTCGCCGTGGCAGTCGCCCTCTCTTTGTGCGGCGTTACACAGCCTGTGCGGATCATCGACCGGGGAACAACACAGGCGGCCGTGTCCCTCGGCGGCCCCCTCATCCCGTTCGGAGGCATGACTGTTCCGACTCCATATCTGAACCTCGGTCTCATTCACGGCTACAAAGAGAACCTCACGCTCACCGGCAACGTCCACGCCACGATGGCCGTGTTCAAGAATGCAGCGTTTGACGTCGGCGCAGCGACGCGGCTTGCGCATGAAAGCAACGGTTGGCCCGAGTTGACAGCCAAAGGTCAACTTTATCTCTTCTCCGATCTGGAAAGACTGGACGCCGTGCGCGTCTTTCCCATGGTGAACGTCAACGCAAGTTATCTTCTGGGGCATTCGACGTTGCTCTATGCGGGCGCCGAACAGTTGATCCAATTCAACAAGCCGCAGTACTTCTTCACTCCATTTGCGGGGACACAGCTGAGTCTTTCCAACCGCTCAGCACTGCAGATCGAACTCAAATGGATGGCAGCAAACGCTAACGCTGCACACGGCATCTTCCGGGGAACAGGCTCCATTGGCGACCACGGTGACATTGGACTCTTTTTCGGATATACATACGGACTCTCCCGATGAAAACCCTACAGACGATGCTCCTCGTGACTGTGAGTCTTTCTTTCACTTCATGCGACCTTGACAGTCTGCTCTTCCATCAGACGAGCCTCATATCCTATTCCCTCAGCACAGCCGTCATTCCCGAATCCAAACGGGAGTTTGTTACAATGACGTCACAAGGGAAAAAGATCTATGGCTATTTTATCAAGTCCAGCGGATCTTCTCCTTCCATCACGGTCCTGTATTTCCATGGCAACTACGATCATCTTCAATACTACTGGGACCGAGCCGAGCTGCTCTACAAGACCGGCTGCAACGTCTTCATATTCGATTACCAGGGTTTTGGAATGAGTGAAGGTACACCGTCCGAATCGGCCCTCTACGCGGACAGCCGCGCGGCGTTGCAGTATGTTCTCTCACGCAGCGATGTTTCCGCCACCCGGCTGGTATTCTACGGGTACTCCCTCGGCTGCGCGGGAGCGATCGATGTGGCTGCCTACACCTTCACCCCTTTTTGCCTTCTTCTCGAGTCTCCGTACGCGTCAACATCCGTGCTTCTTCAAAGCGGCGTGCTTCTCGATATTCCCGGTTCATACATCATGAAGGGCGAGTACAACAACGCCGAGAAGATCCAAATGGTCCACACGCCCCTTCTTCTGATGCACGGCGTGGATGACAGGTTCATTGACATCGAGAAGAACGGAGCTGTCGTCTTCAACAACGCGAATCCGCCGAAACAGTTCATTCGCGTTCCTGGCGCCGACCACGAGGGCGTGCCGGGAGCAATGGGCGAAAGCAACTATGTGTTTACGGTTGCATCGTTTATTCTGCAATACACTCCCGCGAAATAGACCCCGGCTTCTTATCTTGCTTGTTTGACGAGGAATCTTCATATTCTCTTCGTCGTTGTTCGCCTTCTTGCCCGCCAATTCGGCACAAACCCCAGGTGCTCCCTCGGAGGATGCTATGAGATCGAGTTGCGTGATTGTTGTGCTGATCTTCTGTTCACAACTCGCGTTTGCACAGAATCAGAAGACCGATTGGGAGTCACTGCTTCGGAGCATTCCCTCGCCGGAACGCCAGCGTGAGTATATGCAACGTCTCTCGGCGCGGCCCCACCATGTCGGATCGGCGTACGACAAGGATAACGCACAGTGGCTGTTGTCTACATTCAAGCAATGGGGGCTGAACGCACGCATCGAATCGTTTGATGTCCTTCTCCCCACCCCGAAAGAACGCGCTGTCGAGCTCATCGAGCCGAAGAAGTTCACCGCGACGATGGAAGAACCGAGAGTCATCGTCGATATCACTTCCGGACAACGGGCCGATCAATTGCCAACCTACAACGCTTATTCCATTGATGGCGATGTTGCCGCGCCTCTCGTTTACGTAAACTACGGAATTCCAGAAGACTACGAGCAGCTCGAACGGATGGGCATTTCAGTCAAGGGATGTATTGTTATTGCCCGATATGGGGGGGCTTGGCGCGGGATCAAGCCAAAGGTCGCAGCGGAAAAGGGGGCTCTTGGCTGCCTGATCTATTCCGATCCGAAGGAAGATGGCTACTACCATGGAGATGTTTTCCCCGAAGGTCCTTGGCGGCCGAAAGATGGAGTACAACGCGGCAGCGTTATGGATATGCCGATCTATCCGGGAGACCCTCTGACGCCAGGCGTTGGCGCAACGGCGGACGCAAAAAGAATCCCGCTCAAAGAAGCAAAAACGATTACGAGGATTCCCGTTCTCCCTATTTCTTATGCCAACGCGGAACCGCTGCTCGCCGAACTGACTGGACCCGTGGCCCCCGAGATCTGGCGGGGAGCATTACCCATAACATACAAGATCGGTCCTGGTCCTGCAAACGTGCACCTCAAGATCAAATCTAACTGGGATACCAAGACGATTCGCGATGTCATTGTCACGATCCCGGGTTCTGTATTTCCTGATGAATGGGTCATTCGCGGTAACCATCACGATGCCTGGGTCAATGGCGCCGAAGACCCGATTTCGGGACTTGTCGCAGAGATGGAAGAGCTCCGGGCGCTGTCCGAGCTGCTTAAAAAGGGGTGGAAACCCAAACGAACCATTGTTTATTGCGCATGGGATGGAGAGGAAGAAGGATTGCTCGGCTCGACAGAGTGGGCAGAGACCCACGCAGCCGAGTTGAAGCAGAAAGCTGTCATCTATATCAATTCTGACGCCAACGGCAGGGGTTTCCTTGGGGTTTCAGGGTCACATTCACTCGAAAGTTTCATTAATGGGGTCGCCCGTGATATCGAAGATCCCGAAAAGAAGATCTCCGTTTGGAAACGAAGTCAGCTCCAACGGATAAAGTCGGCGAATTCGCCGGAAGACCGGAACGAAGCCAGGACGCGCCCGGATCTTCACATTGGTGCGCTAGGATCGGGATCCGACTATACGGCGTTCCTCGATTACCTTGGCGTCGCATCGCTCGACCTGGGATATGGCGGCGAGGATGGCGGAGGCATCTATCACTCTATCTATGATGATTTCTACTGGTTTACCCATTTCGCCGACACGAATTTCGCGTATGGCCGCGCACTCTCACAAACCGCCGGAACGGCCGTGCTCCGTTTTGCGGATGCGGACATTCTCCCGTTTGAATTCACCAACCTCAACGAGACGATCCGTCACTATGTGGACGATGTAAAGCGGCTGCTCAAGACGATGCAGAATCAGATCAAGGAGCGAAACCGGGAAATCACAGAAGGGGTTTTCAGCGCAACCGACGATCCGAAACATCCTCTCCTTCCTCCTGCAACGGAAGAAGAGCCACCGTACCTGAACTTTGCTCCGCTCGACAATGCCGTGGACGCACTAAGCCGAAGTGCCGACCACTATGACAAGGCGGCGAAGAGAATCCTTCACGCTTTCATACCTCCTTCGCCAGAAGCGCTGAAGGCGATCAATGGCAAGTTGATGCTCACCGAACGCACATTGACACATACCGACGGCCTTCCGGGTCGGCCCTGGTTCAAGCACTTGATCTACGCACCGGGAGCGTACACCGGCTACGGCGTCAAGACAATTCCGGGTGTGCGGGAAGCGATCGAGTTGAAGCGTTGGAAAGAGGCGGAAACAGAAATTGTCCGCGTGGCAGCCGCTCTTCAGCTCGAGGCAAATGTTATAGAGTCTACAGCCCAAGATCTTGACGCACAGCCAACAAAATAGGTTGATCCTGCATGCCCATCGAGACTATTCAACATTGGATTGACCTCTACGGATATGCCGCCTTGTTTTTCGGCCTTGTGTTCGGCATTATCGGTCTACCGGTTCCCGATGAATCGATGCTCGCCCTGTTTGGATACTTGGTGTCCACGGGGCGATTTCATTTCGCGCCTACGTACGCCATTGCCAGTCTGGGAAGTCTGTCAGGGATCACGCTCAGCTATTGGATTGGCCGATCAGGTGGTTATCGACTGATCCACAAGTACGGTCCGCGCTTTCACCTCACAGAGGAGCGCCTGGAAAAAGTCCATGGATGGTTTGATCGGATTGGGAAGTGGACATTAACGGTGGGGTATTTCATTCCCGGCGTGAGACATTTTACGGCGCTCGTGGCAGGAGCTTCAGAACTCCAGTATCCGGTGTTTGCCGCATTTGCCTACACAGGCGGGTTGATCTGGTCATTGACGTTCATCTCTCTCGGCTACTATCTTGGCGAGACATGGTCTCAGGATTTCCACATTGGCTACAGGCTTCCGCTCGCGATTGGCGCCGCAGTGTTGTTCGCGGGCATTGCACTCTTCTTCTATATGAAGCGAAAAAGATCCCGATCGTAACCGTATTCATTCAAGGAGGTCTCATGAAAACCCCTATGACTGTCGTCATCCTGTTGGCTGCCCTCCAGTTCGGCATGGCACAGATACAGACCACGGTTATAAAATGCGGAAGGCTCATCGACGGCAAATCCGATACTCCCATGGAAAACGTTGTAGTCTTGATCGAAGGAAACAAGATCAAGGAGGTCGGAAAGAACGTCAAGATCCCTGCGAATGCGAAGATCATCGACCTCTCTGCAGCGACAGTGCTCCCCGGGCTCATCGATGCGCACACACATGTTCTGCTGCAGGGAGACATTACCTCAGAAGATTATGACGTCCAGCTTCTGAAGCAATCTATTGCATACCGGGCATTGCGGGGATCGCTCTCGTGCAAGACTGCGCTTCTCAATGGATTCACGGCACTGCGCGATCTCGGGACCGAGGGGGCCATGTATGCTGACGTCGATTTGAAGAAAGCGATCAACCGCGGCATCATCGACGGACCAAGGCTCTTTGTCTCTGGACGGGCGATCAATTCCACGGGGCACTATTCCCTTTCGAACCGGGAGTACACATGGGAATGGAAGGTCCCGAAAGGATTGATTGAAATTACAGGACCGGTCGAAGCGAGGCGTGCCGTGCGGGAAGAGCTTTCGTACGGTGCTGACTGGGTCAAAGTGTATGTCGATCGAAGTTATTACCGTCTAGCTGACGGCTCATTCCGCAGCCTGCAGAATTTTACTGCAGAGGAAGTCAACGCTCTGGGCGATGAGACTGCCATGCATCACAAAAAGATGTCGGCTCATGCTATGACGCGGGACGGAATCATCCCAGCGATCAAAGCAGGCGCCGCCTCCATTGAGCACGGATTCGGCATGGACGATGAATGCATCAAGCTGATGGTTGAGAAGGGAATCTACTGGTGTCCGACGATTTATGTGAATGTGTGGGTGGCCGAGGGCCGCGCCGCCACCGGCAGCACCATCAACAAAGTATTTAGCGAGACTCTTCCTGCGACATTCAACAAGGCGCTCAAGGCCGGTGTGAAGATCGCTTTCGGTACCGATGCAGGCGGTTTTGATTGGACAGAAAACGAGGCAAAAGAATTCTCTTACATGGTGAAATGGGGAATGACACCGATGCAGGCGATCAAGGCTGCAACCACCGTGGCGGCAGAACTGCTAGACATGACCGGCAAGATCGGCGAAGTCACCCCCGGGGCATTTGCTGACATCGTCGCCGCGAAGGAAGATCCGCTGAAGAACATCAGCGCTCTCGAGCGGATTGGCTTCGTGATGAAGGATGGGAAGGTGTATAAGGATGTGATTGGGGGGAACGCACGATAGAACATAGAAGTCAGAATTCAGGAGCCAGAAGAAAAACGTGTGCGCAAGATGCCCCAGGTTCTGAATTCTGGATTCTGACTTCTGACTTCCCGATACGATAACTGAATGATCAGAAACATCATCTTCGACCTCGACGGAACGCTTGTCGATTCGAAACGCGACATTGCTGCCGCACAACATTGGGTGCTTCGCCAACTGGGGGTTCATTCGTACAAACCAGAAGAGTTGTATCCCCTCATTGGAAAACCGCTGTCCGAGACCTTCGCAATGCTTCTTCCGGCCGATCTTCACGAGCGGATACCTGAAGCGACTGAACTCTATAAGACCTACTACCCACCGCGGGCACTCGAAACCACCACGCTGTTCCCCGGTGTTCGGGAGACCATTGAAACCTTGAGGGCAAAGGGAATTCGCCTCGCAACCGCGACGACCAAGCTGAGCGCCGGTACGCGTCGTGTGCTCACACATTTTGGGATAGCAGAACACTTTGACCAGATCCAGGGAAGCGACAACATTCCGTTCAAACCCAACCCATTCATCATCACCAAAATTCTGGAAGATCAATCATGGGAAAAGAGTGAGAGCCTGATGGTGGGGGACACCGATAACGATATCATGGCCGGCAAGCGGGCAAGCATCCCGACATGCGGTGTCACCTATGGATCACTCAACAAAGAACAGATGGAACAACTCAATCCGGATATCATCATTCATTCACTGCCGGAATTGCTCCTTCACCTCTGAGAAGAGCAAAGAGAGATAACCGATCATGCGATACTCCTTCTACCTCGCGCTTGCCGCTTGTCTTATCCACTGCTCAGTTCTTTCACAACTTCTAGCGCCGAAGGCAGCCAACCCTGTTTCTGCACGCTGGATATCTCCATACGCGGCAGGAGGAACAAATGAGAAGACGCCATGCCCGATCATGCGATCAACATTCACACTCAGCGGAAGTGTCACGAGAGGGATCGTACGAACCGTGGGGCTTGGTCATTATGAGCTGTACCTGAACGGCAAACGCGTAGGCAAGACGCTCATCAAGCAACCGTGGTCGCAGTATAACAAGACGCTCTATTGGCAGGAATTTGATATCAGCAAGCTTCTCCGCCGCGGAGAAAACGTCTGGGGGGTCATGCTTGGCAACTCTTTCTGGCATGTGGGCCCGGCAAACGATTCGATGCGGTATGTCAAGACGGACGCAATGCCCGACTTCTCCGCCGGTTATCCTTACCTTCTCTGGCTTGAGGCCCGGATCATGACGGAAGACGGAAAGGAAGAGGTCATCGTCAGTGATGATTCATGGAAATGGATCGAAGGTCCCCTCACGTTCTCGCACATCTATGCCGGAGAAGATTATGACGCACGGCTCTCTCCGGCCGGTTGGAATGCGCTCGGATTCGACGACCGGGACTGGAAGCCTGTTCAGATTGCCCCGGTTCCTTCCGCGACCCTGGAACGCTACGACGGCCCATTCATGGAAGGGTTTGAAGTCTTCAAACCTGTGAAGGTCGTCTCCCCCGCTCCCGGCGAGTACACGTACGTCTTCACTCAAAACTGTTCTGCTCTCTTGCGGTTTACCGTAACGGGTGCTGGCGGGAAAACCGTTCGTTTCAAACCATGCGAGTACATGGATTCCACCGGCCACGTCAAGTTCACGTACACCTGGGGAACTCACAAAGATATCTGGCACGACTATACGTCGCGGTCAGCTGGCAACGAGTCACACCAGATTCTTTTCTGTTATGTGGGGTGTCAGTATGTGGGAGTCACGGGAGCTGTACCGGAGGGGTATCCGAATCCGCAACGACTTCCCGTTGTGAAGAATCTGGAGCTCGTTCACGTTCGCACGGCCAATCCCCTGGCCGGCACATTCACGTGCTCGAGTGAATTGCAGAACGGCGCGGAGCGGATGATTGACTGGTCCATCCGGTCGAACATGAGTTACGTCGCCACGGATTGTCCGCATCGGGAAAAAAACGGGTGGCAGGAAGAAAACTGGCACATGGCCAGAGCCATGAGCTATCGATTCAATACGGAACAGTGGCTCGTCAAAATAGCGCACGATCTGCGGGATACACAGCTTCCCGATGGCCACGTGCCTACCAATTGTCCGAACTACCTTGTCGGCATCCCACCACACGGATACTGGAACGAGGCTCCCGAGTGGGGCATTTCGTCAGTCCTCGTCCCCTGGCACCTCTATGAGTGGTACGGAAACAAGACCGTTCTCGGGACGAATTTCGACAGCATGCGCAAGTTTGTCGATTACCTCTCATCGACCGCAAAGGATGGTATTATCAATAGCAATTTGGGGGATTGGTACGATTACGGCCACGGAAAGGGAGACGGACCATCCCAATGGACGCCGAACGAACTCAGCGCAACAGCAATCTGGGCGTTGGGGGCAAAGACCGTCTCACAGGCAGCGACGGTTTTCGGAAAGACATCCGAGGCAGCGACGTACAAGAAGCTCTTCGATCAGATCAAGCAGGATTTTCAACGGCATTTCTATGATGCAACGACAAAGACGCTGAAGAACAACGGCTCATGTCAGGCGGCACATAGTGCAGCCTTGTGTGTCGGACTTGTTCCAGAGAAGGATCGTGCGGCGGTTCTGCAGGCAATCGTCGATGATCTCGAGAAGCGAAACTGGCAACAGACAGTCGGTGAGGTGCTGCAGGTGTTCTTCATCCGCGCCCTCGCAGAGGGAAACCGAAACGATGTTCTTCATCGCGTGTACGCGCGTGAAAACCGCGGAAGCTACGGCTACATGGTGAACCAGGGATTCACGTCATTGCCGGAGAGTTGGGATGCCCGACCTGGCACGGGCAACAGCATGAACCACTTTATGCTGGGGCATTTGATGGAGTGGCATTACGCTTTTGTCGCCGGGATACAACAGCAACCGGGCAGTGTTGGCTGGAAGAAAGTTCTGATTGCTCCGAATCCGGGCCCGCTGGAAAGTACCTCGGCTTCATTCAATAGCCCATCCGGTATGATAAGAGTCCACTGGAAACAGACGAAGGCGTCGTTCGCAATGACTGTCACGATCCCCAAAGGGATGGAGGCAACCGCACTCCTTCCGACCGGAGAACGGCATGTTTTGAAGTCCGGGACAACAACGCTGAATTCGAAAATCAATTAATGGATTTCAGAAGTCGTGCATTTTTGATCACGAGTTGCCTAGAGAATCCATTCTCGCAGGAGACGAGCCATGAAGAATCCAATAGACCGTCGTGAGTTTCTGCAACGAAGCATGCTGTCAGGTGCCGGGGTTGTTATCACCTCGCTCTTGCCCGCAACACTGAGAGGAAAAGGCATCAGGCAGACAACGGGAAGCCAAAACAGCGGTGCCTACCTTCTTAGGCCTGCCCGAGTGTTCACTGCTGAGGATGGCAGAATTCATGAGGGATGGGTTGTCCTCGTACGCGGAGAACGAATCGCGGCCGTCGGTCCATCCACCCAGGTTCCCACCCCGGAAGGTTCAAAGACGATTGAGCTCCCCGGAATGACATTGCTCCCGGGCCTGATGGATATTCATTCGCACATTTTTCTTCACCCGTACAACGAAACCCTGTGGAATGATCAGGTATTGAAGGAACCACTCGCCTATCGGACCATCGAAGCTGTCCGGCACTGTGAACACACATTGATGGCGGGGTTCACCCTGCTGCGCGATCTCGGCACAGAAGGGGCAGGGTACGGAGACGTCTCGGTACAACGCGCCATTCGCGAAGGAATGATCCCGGGTCCACGACTGCTGGTTGCAACACGAGCGATTGTTGCCACGGCAAGTTACGGACCGGGGCCGGATGGATTTGCACCCGACCTGGTTTTGCCAAAAGGAGCTCAGGAGGTAAGTGGTCAGACCGAGATGATCAAAGCTGTGCGCGAACAGATTGGACAGGGAGCCGATTGGGTCAAAGTCTATGCCGACTACCGTCATGGTGTGAGCGGGACTGTTCCAACATTCAGCGAGGAAGAATTGCGCACGTTAGTAACGGAAGCTCATACAGCCGGCAGGCCCGTTTCCGCCCACGCCACCACACCCGAGGGAATGCGGCGCGCAACGGTGGCGGGAGCTGATTCGATTGAACACGGATACGGCGGCACAGAAGAGGTGTTCCGACTCATGGCGCAACACGGTACAGCGTTCCTTCCTACTTTGACTGCGGAAGAAGCTTATGCAGAGTACTTCAATGGATACAAACAGGGAGGGCCATTGACCACCGGAATGCAGCAGGCGCTGCATGCTTTCAAGATTGCGATGGACGCCGGAGTTACTATTGGCTTGGGAAGTGATGTTGGTGTTTTCGCACACGGAACCAACTATCGTGAGCTGGAGTGGATGGTGCGCGGCGGCATGAGCACAACGCAAGCCCTTCTGGCAGCCACAGCGGTGAATGCCAGGATCATTCGCATGCAGGATGTGGTCGGGCGCATCGTTCCCAATCTGTACGCCGACCTGATTGCTGTGAATGGTGATCCGACTCAGGACGCGAAAGCCGCGCGCGATGTGCCTTTCGTTATGAAAGGCGGAAACATCTTCAAGAACCGTTCGTAAGTTTACTATCGATCACCATCAGGTAGCTCCTCGTGAGATTTCTCAAGCGCTCGTCAGTTGCACCATTGCTCGTATCACTGTTGCTTTTCTTCCCGCCCTTTTCCCTCGCCCAAAAGAAAACGACCGAGGTGAAGAGCTCTGAGCCCGACGTGACACGGTTGAGCCGTGGACTTGCATATTCCATTCAGCGTTTTGCAGACAGCACTCTGCAGACCAAACGGCACTATTCGGATTCGCTCGTAGCTGCAGTGGCATTCATGACAAAGAATGCGACAACCCAAATTGATCTGCTGGCAGACTCCCTGATCACATCGGCTCATGATTCCCTCGACACTCCTCGGAAAGACACTCTTCGGTTCGTAACAAAGTTTCTGCAACAACAGCTTCTTGCATTCGGGGACACCGCGAAACAGGCTGTCAGCGGTCCCATTTCCAATTTTTTCGGTGAGTTCACGAAGGGTAAGAACACATACTCCGTGTGCGACAGCTGTGAAAGCGGTTCTGATTTCGATGATCGTTTCGAACAATTCCACGCGTTTGTTGACAGCCTCCACGACGTATTCAACGATACAACGGCTGCACTGATGGACGATCGCAAAGATGCTTTTCAGGACAGGTACGATACTATCCACGATTCTCTGGCCGATCTCCGGGACAACCTGATCGAAAACCGTTTGAATGAAATCGACTATCAGCGCTACGTCGCAACTCGTCTCACCGTTTCAGCAGGCTATTCGAGTCGCACTACGTACCGCGGCCGCGACAATGGATTACCCCAGCAAATGATCAGCCCTTCGCTGGCGTTTCATCATAAGTCAGGGTTTGGCATCGAGGTATCGACGTATTGGCTTGATCAAACACCGAAGCGATGGGACGATGTAGCTGCTTCAGTAAGCTACGAATTCACTGTGGGGAGCCTCCTCGGTGGAGAGCTTTTCTATAGTCACTTCTGGTTCAGCGACAGCAGCCGATCGGCAAAATCGGTTTTCAAGAATGATTTCGGTGCCAGCCTTTCGCTGAACTGGCCAGTTCTCACGTTTTCCGTCGACGGAGATCTTGCGACCGGCGATGCTTCTGAATTCACCCTGGCTGTTTCTGCGTCTCACGAATTCGAAATCCCGCTGACACTCTACAACACCATCTCTTTCGCACCTGCCTTGACCGCAATTATTGGTGAGCAGAATAGCACGTTGACGACGCTACGGAAGGGACCCAAAGGGAAAAAAATCGTCGGTGTCCAAACACAAACCAGCAACACATTTGGTGTCCTTGATTATGAAGCGTCTCTCCCCGTCACCATCGTCCTGGGGCAGTTCACGCTTTCTCCTTCCGTGATCTACATCGTGCCATTGAATGTCGTTGATCAGAGTACAACAAAGTCATTTGTCGACTTCGAAATAGGAGTTAGTTTAGCATTTCATTGAGCGACTTGCGTCGTTGCTGCCTATAAGCCGAGTTGAATAAGCTGCCTATGGGTTTGTGCAAGGAACGTCAAGGTCTGCACGACGCTGAGGCTTGCCACAGCAGCGGTTCGCAACTTCGCGTACCGCATTTCTTTCACCAAACTACTATCCCGATGCCTGAGTCCAACGAACATGACAGCTATTTGCTGGGAGTGAACCAGCAGGAGCTCGAACGGCTTCAGTTTCAACACGGCGTTTGGGGCCCCGTCACGAAGAAGTTTCTCGGGCGACTGAATGTTGGGAAAGGATGGCGATGTCTTGATGTTGGCGCGGGCCCCGGGCTCGTGTCGATGGATCTGCGGGAAATAGTCGGTGAAACAGGCGAAGTCACTGCGCTCGACCCTTCACTATTCTACCTGGAGTGGCTCAGAAAACAGGCCAGCGACAATGAGTGGGCAAACGTACAATGCGTTCAAGGAACAGCGGAAAGTGTCGATCTTCCGTCCCGATACTATGATCTCATCTTCGTCCGGTGGGTCATTGCGTTTGTCCCTGATCCAGAGAAGTTTCTCGTTCCTCTTTTCTCGTTTTTGCGAACGGGCGGCATCATTGCGATTCAGGACTACTATTACGAAGGCCTCTCGTTGTTTCCCCACGGCGGACCCTGGGATGCGATGCCCGACATTGTCCGTGCCTACTATCGGTCCGGTGGGGGAGATGCGTACGTAACAGCAAGGATCCCGACCATATTCCGAAAGCACGGCCTCAAAGTTGTGGACTTCACCCCCACCTGCCTCTCCGGAGGACCGACAAGCGGTGTAATGGAATGGGCACACAGATTCTTTTCGAATCATGTGCCGTTGATGGGACAAAAAGGTGTGATTTCATCCGGTCAAGCCGAAGCGTTGATGGCCGATTGGAATGCTCACCGCCAGAATCCTGATGCTTTATTCTTTTCTCCTTTGGTTGTTGACATCGCCGGTTCGTTGTCACGATGAACAAGCTTATCCCATTTTCGATTTCTGCGCTTCTGCTGCTCGGGATTGAAAGCAGTGATGTCCGCCCGCACCAACACCTCCCTCTCGTTCAATCGACCTCGCCCTCGATCACGGATCTCGTTCTGATCTACCAGGGCGGCACTCATCGACCGGATTGGACAGTCAACCAGCTCCTTCCCTACGTTGCTTACAGAGACTCGCTCAACAAACGGGAGCAGTGGCTGTTCGATGGTTTCCTCTTTATTGAATTCAAAGACAACCGCGGTTTTGAGTTTGCCCATGGATATAGGCAGCGCCCTGCGCGAAAAGAAGAGTGGTTGTGGCTCCTATCGCGAAACTTTGAACCGCATCACGCAATTGAAGCCCTTGACCAGGCCTGTGCGTTTGTTACGTCGCGAATAGGAGACCCACGGCGCAAGCGCGCGGTCGTCCTGACTCTTCCTGAGCCTATCGTCGGGCAGAAGGATTGGGGAGAACTCGATGGAAAGGCTCTGGACTTTGCCCGTCCTCAGGATCGAATTGATGCGTGCCTGTGGTATATCGACAAAGCACTCGAACGATGGAATGCGTTGGCTCCGAAGAATCTTGAGCTTGCTGGATTCTACTGGGTCGCCGAATACGGGTCTGAATCGAATGAGATTCTTCCTCGCATCGGAGCATCAATACAAAGCAAAGGGAGGCGTTTCTATTGGATTCCATACTGGAACGCTCCATACGCAGGCAAATGGAAATCGCTGGGTTTCGACAAAGCGTATCAACAGCCCAATCACTTTTTTCATCCCGAAGTACCTGACAGCCGCCTGGATGAGGCCTGCAGGTACGCTTATGATCATGCGATGGGACTCGAAATGGAGTTCGATGCACGAGCCCTGACGGCGCCTGTGTTTCGACCACGTTTCTATTCTTACCTGGAGTCTTTCAGGAAAAATTCCGTCATTGATTCATCCGCAATTGCCTACTACGAAGGAGGGGGCACCCTCCTGACAATGGCGAACTCCCGCATTCCTGCTGAGAGGGCTCTGTACGATACACTTGCCTCTCTCATCGCGACACGTCAACAACGAGCGGATTATGTTCAACTCCGGAGGGTTCCTTAATGAAATCAGCTGTACGATTACTTGTTGCTCTTCTCCTCCCCGCACTCACATGCTCCCAGACCCCAATTATCGAATACAAGCTTGGCATGTCCAAGCCGTGGACGCATCTCCTCGAGGTGGAGCTGACGGTCAAGGGCGTACCTTCCTCTCCGGCAACGCTCGACTTCGTTCTACCCATCTGGCGCACAGGGCGATACATTGTGTTCGATTTCGCCGGCGGGGTTCAGGAATTTTCGGCAACTGATGGCTCCGGTACCCCCATCCGCTGGACGAAGACAGATAAGTCAACCTGGCGCGTGGAAAAGGGGCGCGCAACGGGAGTAACCATCCGCTACAAGGTGTATGCAAACGAATTTGAACAACGAACACGCGGTTTGAACGACGAGCATGCATTTGTCGACGGATGCGCTGTGTTCATGTTCCTCCTGCAATACCGAGACCTCCCTCTCACGTTGACGGTCGTCCCTTACCGGGATTGGCATGTGACGACAGGACTCGACGCTTTGCCCGGGGAGAAGTTCAGATTCCGCGCACCAAACTACGATTACCTTGTCGACAGCCCGCTGGAGATCGGCAACCAGAAGGATTTCGAATTTGAAGCCGAAGGAAAGAAACATGTGTTGACCATCTTTGGTCCAGGCAACTATGATCCCGACAAGATGATGGCAGACATCAGCAAGATTGTGAAGATCAACAAGGAATTCTGGGGCGACTTGCCCTATGAGCGCTATGTATTCCAGCTCCACCTTGGCCTTGACGGCGGAGGAGCGACAGAGCATATCAACTCTACCATCATGCAGACGGGACCGTTTGGGTTTAAGAATCCCAACTCCTATCGAGGCTTCCTGGGTCTTGTGTCACATGAGTATTTCCACACCTGGAACGTTAAACAGCTTCGGCCCAAAGGCCTTCTTCCGTACGACTACACCAAAGAGAACTATGTGAAAGAGCTTTGGATTGCAGAAGGAACAACATCATACTATGGCAGTGTGTTGATGTTCCGAGCTGGTTTCAATCCTGCCCAAGCTGTCTTCGACTGGATCGCCAACACCGTGCAACAGGACCGCCTGCGCCCCGGAAACCGTGTGCAGTCTGCAACAGAAGCGAGCTTTGACTCCTGGGTGAAAGGGAGAGGAACTCAACAATCCTACAATTCTGAAACAGACATTTACGGCAAGGGCGCCACCGTGAGTCTTGTGCTTGACCTCGAAATCCGGCAGCGCTCGAACAACAAGTACTCCCTTGATGATGTCATGCGCACGCTTTACAAGCGTTTCCCGCTCAGCGGTCATGGTTACACGGTTGACGATTTCCAATCCGTCGCCGAGCATCTTGCAGGAAGCAGTCTCAAGAAATTCTTCGAAGACTACGTCCACGGCACTACCCCTATCGATTGGGAACGCTCTTTGGGATACGCGGGCCTGCAACTTCAGGCGAGGGATGCCGAGCGAATGCCCTGGCTTGGAATGCAGACAATCGAGCAAGAGAATAGAACACGCGTCATGAGCGTACTTGCGGGCTCCCCTGCTTACGATGCGGGGGTAGATGTTGGAGACGAGGTCGTTGCCTTGAACGGTCTCCGTGTCCGAACCGGCGACTTGCAGGAACGTCTTGCGGACTACAAACCCGGAGACAAAGTCAGACTGACAGTATTTCGCAGAGACCGCCTGCGGGAATTCGAAATAGCGCTTCGGCTCCAGGATGTCCCTCCATACTGGGTTTCAAAAGTCGAACAGCCAACACCGCTGCAGAAATCGATTTTTGAGTCCTGGCTGAAGACAACCTGGGATTAGATTTGTTGACGTACACACGTCGGGACACTTCTTGTGCTTCCATGGCACACTGTTCCTGCATGCGTTTCTCTGGCGCACACGATCGTCGACTTAGCGCTTTCATTTTTGCTACCGGAGGATTTCAATGAAAAAGACTCTCCTATCGATTCTGGAATATGGGTTCATTCTTGCTGCCATTGTTCTCACCGTGGCTTTTGTGGGTCTTCCAACCGGCCAAAATGCAGCCGTGCAGCAGTTTCCAAGCCCACCAATTCCGAAGCTGACCCAAGGAACCGAGCCCTGGGACAAGGATCTAAACCTTCCAACTCAAAGCGATCGGATTGTGCGCTACACGATGGATGTGAGGCTCGACGTGAAGACCAACATCATCAGCGGATCGGAGAAGCTTGAATGGAAGAACACCACTGGTCAACCTCAGCACGAGTTTCCCTTCCATCTCTACCATAATGCCTGGAAAAATAACCGGAGTACGTATGCCAAAGAAGAGGGCTGGGAGCTGGGACTATTCGAAGAGAGCGACCACAGCTATATAAATGTAAAGAGTATCAAAGTGGTGGACGCGAAGGGCGAGACGGATATTACCGATACCTTCCGCTACATGCAGCCTGATGACGGAAACGCCGACGATCAGACGGTTTGCCAGGTGCGCATTCCGAAACCGGTGCCGGCAGGTCAATCTGTTGTCTTTAAAATTGAGTTTGAAACGAAACAGCCGCGACCTCTCACGCGTACAGGGGCAATACGGACGTACCACTTTGTGGGGCAGTGGTTCCCGAAGATTGGAGTCTGGTGGAGGGGAGCCTGGAATTGTCATCAGTTTCATAGGACAACCGAATTCTTTGCCGACTACGGCGTGTACGACGTAAGGATCACTGTGCCACAGGGTTATGTCGTCGGTGCGACCGGAGGAATTCCACGCAATATCGAAACCAACAAGGACAGCACCACCACGCATGAATTTTATCAGGAAGACATTCACGATTTTGCCTGGGTGACGGCCCCAGATCTCATTCCGATGGTACGGAAATTCAAACATGTCGATATCGAGCCGGGCGAACGTGCAGATCGCCACCATCCCCTGCGGGAGGTCACGGTCATCCTTCTCACACAGCCACAGCACGACAACATGATCGACCGCTATTTTGACGCGACCTTTAAGGCGCTCCGATACTACGGCGAGTGGTATGGCGAGTATCCGTACGACGCCATTACAGTTGTTGACCCGGCGAACGGCAGTGAATCGGGAGGAATGGAATATCCGACACTCTTCACCGGCGGAACGAATCGCTACTCACCCAAAGAGCAGTCATCACCGGAAGGGGTGACGGTCCACGAGTGCGGCCATCAATGGTGGTACGGAATGATCGGGAACAACGAGTTTGAAGAAGCCTGGCTCGACGAAGGGTTCAACACCTATTCCACAGACCGCACCATGAACGCTGGTTGGCCGCCGTTCAAATTAGGGCGGGCGTATTTCGGGGGACGCGGTGCCTATGAGCGCGTTGGTATTCCATACGTGTTCAATGAAGTTAACGAGCCGCCCCTGGGCCCCGGCGACAACGGGCTGCGATACCAGGGAAAGAACGATGTCATGGCAAGGAGGGGATGGGAATACTACAAGACATACAGTTTGAATTCCTACACCAAACCGGCACTCTCGCTTGTCACTCTCGAGCGGTATCTTGGTGAAGAGATGATGTACAGGGTCATGCGCACCTATCATCACCGGTACCGGTTCAAGCACCCTACATCACAGGACTTCATCAACACCGTGAACGAGGTCAGCGCAAGAAACATGAACTGGCTGTTCGAAAACACCTGGTTCAGCTCGAACCTCTTCGACTACAGCATCGACCAGATCATCAACCAGCGGATTCCGAAACCTGACGGTGTTTTCACGATGAACGGGAAACCGGCAGACAGTTCCGCCCTCCTCCCCACCAAGATATTCGAATGCAGTGTCATCGTGAAGCGCCTGGGCGAAGCTGTCGCTCCTGTGGATGTTCTTATTATCTTCAAGAACGGGGAACAGAAACATGAACAATGGGACGGTCAGTACCGGTGGAAAAAGTTCTCCTATCAGTCTGATTCACCGGTGAGTTACGCAATTGTCGACCCCGACAAGAAACTCGCCATGGACATCAATTA
The DNA here is from genome assembly GCA_041480785.1 of Bacteroidota bacterium. GTDB lineage: Bacteria > Bacteroidota > Ignavibacteria > UBA10030 > UBA10030 > UBA9647. The sequence goes on from JBGPAN010000002.1 coordinate 28,270, forward strand.
TAACAACAACAGCAAGGTAGTGCGGGAACCCGGTTATCGCTCGCTCGCAGCCCGGAAGTACGCGTCCAAGTGGATGTTCTGGGTCCAGAACTACTTTGAGTTCGCTGCATTCTGACAAACCACGCACTGGTTTCAGGCGAGACTTTGACAAACGATTGGAAACATCTGTGAGCAATACGTTTCTCTCATTCCCCAGGAGGCGCACATGGCTATAGCCTTGATTGTGATTATTCTTCTGGCACTGTTGGTGGGTCTTTTCGTGAAGTTCTTTTCTTTTTCTGCGAGGCTGGACCAAATTGAGTTCGATCTTCGGAAGGTCAAGCAACTTAGCAATATCCTCACTTCTCTCCAACACGAGCTTGAGATGCTAAAGAGCCGTGCAGCACCTGGTGCAGGGGAATCACCGGAGCCGGCCAGAATTCCCGCGGCGCAAGCTGAAACGCAGGCTCCCATTGCTCCGCCATCTCAGGCAAAAGCGGAGGTCGTGCCTGCAACCCCACAACCTGCGCAGACGTTCACGCCTCAGTTCGCCAATAAGCCGCCGCAACCATCTCGGAGTCGTGAAGAGTGGGAGGCATTCGTAGGCGGAAAGTTGCTGAATCGCATTGGCGCGCTTGCTCTGATCATCGGCATTGGCCTGTTTCTCAAGCATGCATTTGATGAGAACTGGATTTCCGAGACCGTCCGTGTCTTGATTGGGGTGTTTGCCGGCATCCTCTGCCTCGCTGGTGCTCATCGCGCTCATTCCAAGGGGCTCAAAATCTTCGCTCAGGGATTGGCGGGAACGGGCATTGCCGTTCTTTACCTCTCGGTGTACGCCTCGTTCAGCTTCTATGCGCTCGTTCCGCAAGTGATGGCTTTCCTGTTGATGGCTCTCGTGACTACGCTAGCACTTGCTGTTGGATTCTATTACGACTCTCTCGCAGCCGCGCTCCTCGGCCTCTTCGGCGGATTTCTGACGCCGATCATGCTGAGCACCGGTCAATCGAACGAGATCGGACTCTTCACATATCTTGCGCTGTTGAATGTCGGTCTCCTGGGACTGCTTTTGAAAAAGGAATCGTGGGCCATCCTAGAGCCTCTGTCTTTTGTCGCTACGTGGCTTCTCTACGCCGCTTGGCATACCCGGTACTATCAGCCAGAAGCTCTCTTCCTCACGATCTTCTTCATTGCGCTCTTTTGGCTGTTGTACTATGCTCTCGACATTTTTCGCGTGCTTCGCGCCCGCACGGGATTTCTTTCCATTCATCATCTCATCGCGGGCACCAACGTGACGATCTTCTACATCACTCTCTATGTTCTCCTTGACAAACAATACCACGAATGGATGGGGTTGGCAACAATCATTGTAGGCGTGGTGTATTTTGGGACGATCCTCCTTGCCGCTCGACGGACGGAGCCCACACCCATTGCAAAAGCCCGGTACCTGCTTGCATCCATGGCACTGTTGATCATCGCAACAGCAATTCAGTTTCATGATTTCAGAATCGTCATCGTTTGGTCGATCGAAGCAGTGGTCCTCATTTGGTGTGGATTGCATTGGCGTATCCGCTACGTTTGGCAGGTGGCTACATGGTTTTTTGGTTTTGTCATCCTCAAGTTTTTGGCCACGGACGGAGCCCTGCAATTCGATCCAATCCGGCAGTTCACGCTGTTCGCCAGCGAGCGAACCCTGACGTTCGCGGTTGTCACTGCCTCCCTTGCGATTGGTGCATGGATCATGACAAGATTTCGCTCTCCCGGAAGCGACGAGACTGCCGATTGGACCAAAGATGCGCTTCATTTTGCATGGTGTGCCATGTTCTTCGCACTGTTAACCGTTGAAACGAATGACTACTTCCGTTTGCAGAGTCTCGACCAACAGTCCACTGTTCTGGACATGATTGGCTACGCACAACTGATGACTCTGCCTGTGATTTGGATTCTTTGCTCTGCGTTTCTTCTGTGGCTGGGCATCAGGACGGAGGCACTCACCATCGTGATCGCCTCAATAGGATTTCTTGCATTGGCCGTTATTCTGGATGCTGCGCGCGGAATCAGCTATGAGCCCATAACAGGGTTTACTGCGCTCTTCAACAAACGGGCAGCCTCCATGTTGATAGTGCTTGTCGTAATGGTTGTTCAGGCCAGAATGATGCTGGCTCGTCCGGAGAGCTGGGACTGGCTGCATACGACACTCGGTGTTCTTCAGGTCACAATCGTTGTATTCCTGCTGCTCTTCTTCACGGCTGAGACTCGTGACTATTTTGAGAACAGGATGACGGAGTTGTCCATTTCATCCACTGACACCGATATTTCGGCTCCTCTCGACCGCCTCCACAACCTTCAACAACTCTCGCTTTCGGGAGTCTGGTTGCTCTATTCTGTTGCATTGATGGCATATGGAATATGGCGTTCTGTGCGCAATATTCGAATCGTTGCCTTCGTCCTCTTCGGCATCACGATCCTGAAGATCTTCGTGTACGATCTTTCGTTCCTCGAGACCACCTACCGGATTTGTTCGTTTATCGGCCTCGGTCTCATTTTGATGGCCGTTTCGTACGCATACCAGCGATATAAAGAACTGATCTTTGGAACGCCGGAACAGCGGGAGCGTTCGCTCCCTTCATGACATCAGAGGTTTTTCAATTAAGGAACATTCCATGAAAATCATTTCCGCTTTCAAGCACGGCTTTTCCAGGGTCTCGCACACGAAGCGTATGGTGCTTTTCGCCTGGTTCGTCAACGTCGTAATCACTCTGCCGCTTGCCCTCCCCGTGCTTAGCCAACTCGACGGCTATCTCCGCAATACCGTCATGGATGAAAAAATCCTGCAGCGGATGGATGCCACGTGCGCCAACAGTTACCGGGCAGACATGGAAAACAGCGAGTTTCTACATGCTCTGGACTACTCGGTCTTCGGCTATGCTCCCTTTGTCAATCATCTTGAGATGCAGATAAATGGCACATTCATCAAAACGCTCGGCGGGTTTCTCTATGACTTCTTCTTCCGATGGGAAATCAACAGAGCCTCGACATCGTTGCTCTTTCTGTTGAGCCTTTTGTATGTCTGCGTCAATAGCTTTCTCTCGGGGGCGTTCATCGGTGTCTACTCGAAAGAATATCCATTCTCTTTTACAGAATTCCTCTCAGAAGGAGCCAGGTACTTCGGCAAATTCTTCCGCATCGCTCTTGTTGCTTTGCTCGTCTATTTCTTGTTCTTCAATCTCGTCGTCGACTCGATCAACAATGGCATCGCGCGATGGACTCAATCAGAAGCATCGGAGACCGTGCCGTACACATACTATATGATTCGCAACGTGATTGTCCTTTTCGTATTTTCATTTCTTTCTATGATCTTCGATTATGCCCGCGTTCGCATGGTCGTGGATGACCGGACGAGTTCTCTCGCGGCAGCGGCGGCCGGAACAAAATTTGCGATGACGAATGCTCGCTCCACGTACGGATTGTATTTGCTCTTGTGTCTGATTGGGTTTGTTCTCATCGCATTGTATGCAATCATCGAGAAAGTGACCCCGCAGGATTCGTACTGGCCGCTTCTGTTTCTATTCGTCCTTCAGCAATGTTATATGCTTGCGCGGCTCGGGCTCAAGGCCGCTTTTTACGCTTGCCAAACCGGTTTGTACCAAACCATTTCCTTTGAGCGGCACCTCAAGGACGCTGGAGCGCCTATAGCAACACCCAATATGTGAGTCAAGGCCTAAGAACTTCCAACGTCACATATCCACCTATTATCAAGGAGTCATTCCCAATGTTTCGTATCCGACGTATTTCGGCTCTCATCGCACTACTGTACATCGTGCCCGCATCATTCCTCCTCAGCCAGGAACCTTATTCTCTTGCTGCGCATTATGATAAACATGAATACATGATTCCAATGCGCGACGGGGTCAAGCTGTTCACTGCTTTCTACACGCCAAAAGACACGACGATCCGCTATCCGTTTCTGATGACACGAACTCCGTACAGTTCTGCACCATACGGCGAAAATTTCTATCCCCCATATATCGGTACTCAAGCCCTCAAGTTTGCCCAGGAAGGATATATCATAGTCATTCAGGACGTTCGAGGGCGCTACATGTCAGAGGGGACATATCTTAACGTTCGCCCGTACATCGAGAACAAGAAGAGCCCAAAAGACATCGACGAAAGCAGCGACACGTACGACACTGTGGACTGGCTCATCAAAAACATCCGGCACAATAATGGCCGTGTTGGGATATACGGGATTTCGTATCCCGGGTTTTATACCACCACCGGCACCATCGATGCGCACCCGGCGGTCAAGGCAACATCACCGCAGGCGCCAGTCTCAAAGTGGATGTCAGGAGACGACTTTTTCCACAACGGTGCGTTTCTTCTACCGCACGCCTTCGATTTCTATGCCGGTTTTGGCTGGCCGCGACCTACACCGACCGAGCATGATTCCCGTCCGTTCGATCACGGAACGATTGATGGATACAAGTTCTTCCTCAACCTCGGACCGCTCCCCAACGCGAACACAAAGTACTTCAAGGACAGTGTCGCGTTCTGGAACGATATCATGAATCACGGCACGTGGGACAGCTTCTGGGAAGCCCGCAACATCCTGCCACACGTGAAGAATATCAAACCCGCCACCCTTGTAGTCGGCGGGTGGTATGATTCTGAGAACCTCTACGGCGCACTGAACCTTTACGCTGCCATCAACAACTTGAATCCCAAGAACCAAAACCGGCTTGTTATGGGCCCCTGGTCGCATGGCGAATGGGGCAGCGATAACGGCGACTCGCTCGGAAATATCAAGTGGGGTTCGGCAACGGGGAAGTTCTTCGTCGATAGCATTGTCGTTCCTTTCTTCAACTACTACCTGAAAGACAAGGGTCAACCTAATTTGGCGAAGGCGATGGTCTTTGAGACCGGAAACAACCTCTGGAGATTTCTCGACAACTGGCCGCCGAAGAATACAAAGACAACCGATCTGTACTTGGACAAGAAGAATCGTCTGTCGTTTACCCCACCGGTTCAAGGCGACCATTTAACGGACTACGATGAATACGTCAGCGATCCTTTGAAGCCTGTCCCCTACACCGCGGAAATACGGCATTGGTACAATCCAGCCTTTCCGGTGGAAGATCAGCGCTTTGTTTGGACTCGCCCCGATGTGCTCGTATATGAAACCGATGTCCTGACAGACGATATTACGGTTGCAGGACCAATCACGGCAAGTCTGTTCGTTTCAACGAGCGGTACAGATTCCGATTGGATTGTCAAAGTCATCGATGTTTTACCAGAGGATTTCCCGATGACAGCTCAGGGCGGACAGAAAAATGATATGACGTTAAGGGGTGCTCAGAGGATGGTACGGGGTGACGTGTTAAGAGGTAAATTCAGAAACAGCCTGTCAAAGCCAGATCCTTTCGTCCCGAATCAACCCACGAAAATCGAATTCGTCTTGAACGATATCTACCACACGTTCAAGAAGGGACACCGGATCATGGTCCAGATCCAAAGCACCTGGTTCCCGATGATCGACCGCAATCCTCAGGTGTTTGTCGACATTTATCACGCGAAGGAATCGGATTTCCAGAAAGCGACTCAGCGCGTCTATCATACGCCGTCATTGAGCTCGCATCTAAAGCTGCAGGTTCTGAAATAGGTGTGAAAAGCAATGACCCTCATCTTTCCCTGACATGTGCAGGAGATGAGGGTCATTTGCTGAGTGACAGAGCAGAATAGCGCGACTTACTGGATTTTCTCAGACATTTGCTTGACCAGGTTCTTGACGGCCTCGCGAAGCGCCTGTGCGTTTGGTGTGTTTCCTCCCTCCTCCTTGTCCAAATTGATGCTTCCCCATTCCGTGGAGACATCCGCACCGACCGATTTATCCGTTTTACTGCCGCTTGCACGAAAGCTCTCAATGAGCGTCCCGGTGGAGACCGAAATCAGATCGCCTTGAATAACAACCGATGCTGTGACAGTCCGCAACGAAGAGCCCAGCGACTGACCGAGAACCGAAATCCCCCCTACCCCTGATGAACTCTTGCTGACCTCCGCTTCAAGGATTGTACCAATAACCACGTAGGCGACTCCGTTTTTCTTTCCTAACTCCACCGCCTTGTCGAAATCGATCGATGTGGGTTCTTCGTCTTTGGGCTTTGGAACTTGAATGAATTTCGGTATGTACTTCTTGTTCTTCAGGAGCTCAGATCGAATGAATTTTGCTACTTGATCGCCAAGCTCAGGGCCGGCGTTCGCTGCGTCTTCGAATGGAAGGACTCCGATTTTCTGCGCCCATAACAAGGAAGGGAGTAGCGCCAGCAACAACGCTGCGATGAATGCCTTCATGATGCCCCTCCTCTGGAATTGCTTTATGATGCCGGAATCCCGGCGATAACGACGCCCGGCTTCCCTCGCTGCAATCGATGTGCATATCCAGTGTACACGAGCGCGGCCGTAAATGCAATCGAAAAAAGTTCGGAACATTCATCGGTGATCCGGCACTGACAAGTGCATTGGAATCTTCGACATCATCATACCATTGACCAGGATGGAGGTTGGCAGTCACAGAGCGCCAGTCGTCATTTTCATTGAGACTCTGGCCTTTTTTCGCTATTTTAGTTTTTGTTCGACCCGCCGGTTATTCACCATTCATACACGCATTCTTCAGGATACTGCATGGCTTCAGCGAACACCGTTTTTGTAACTGGCTCTACAGGGTTTATCGGAACCAAGCTTGTCAATGAACTTGTCCGGCTTGGCTATACCGTCCGTGCTCTCACCCGCGGCACAAGCAACACCGATGGGCTTTCACACGAGCGCATCACGCTCGTCACTGGCGACATTCTCGACCGGAAATCACTCGAGCGCGGAATGCAAGGCTGTAACCAAGTGTTCCATCTTGCCGCGTACGCGAAAAACTGGGCAAGAGACCCAAAGGTGTTTTTCGAACAGAACGTCGGCGGAATGCGCAACCTGTTCGAAGCAGCAGCGGCAGTCGGTGTAGAGCGTGTTGTCTTCACCTCGACGATCGTTGCGTTCGGGCCAACACCCCCGGGCGTGGTCGGAACCGAGAGCATGCCGCGCATAACGCAGCGATATTTCACAGAATATGAAGAGACAAAAACCATAGCTGAACGGGAGACCCTTCAGCTCGCGGCAAAAGGATTCCCGGTAGTGATTGTCAATCCCACGCGCGTTTATGGCCCCGGCAAACTTACCGAAGGCAACTCCGTGTCGCTGATGATCGACATGTACGATAAGGGAAAGGTGCCCGTTCTGCTGAACCGCGGCAAGGACATTGGCAATTACGTATTGGTTGACGATCTGGTCCGTGGTCATATTTTGGCTATGGAAAAAGGGAAGATTGGCGAGCGCTATATACTCGGAGGGGAGAATGCCTCCCTCAGACAACTGTTTCAACTCGTCGATGAGGTCAGCGGCAAAAAACATTTTCAAATGAACCTTCCTCCGAAACTCGCCTACCTCTATTCTGGTATCGAAAAGAAAAAGGCTGAGTGGCTTGGCTTGTATCCGCAGATCACCCCGGGATGGGTCGAGACCTTCTTGCAGCATTGGGTTTACTCTACGGCGAAAGCCGAACGCGAACTTGGCTACACGATAACGCCGCTCAAGGAAGGGGTTCGCATGACCTACGAATGGCTACTCAGCCAAAGAACAAAAGGAAGGAGTTATTGAACATGCCGGCTCCCGTTGGCCGATTCACAACCTCGCTGTCACTGAGCGGGCTATTCACCGGCGAGAACAAGAAGCCGACGGTTATTCTGCTTCTTACACCTTTTATTCTCACCACGTGGAAATACTACGGCGCTAAATCTTTCTACCTGGGCAACCTGACATCGATGTTTGTGCTCTTTGGTGATCCGCAGCGTACGGCAGAACTTTACACTTTCGTGTCTGCTTTTGTTTTGTTCGCCCTCATTCCGTTCCTGATCA
>JBGPAN010000003.1:0-34257 GCA_041480785.1 Bacteroidota bacterium
CAAGATCTTTGAAGAGGAGCGCGAGCTTACCGTGATGCTTCTTGTTGACCTGAGCGGATCGCAGTTCTTTGGGTCGCAGGGTCAGCTCAAGCGCGACATTGCTGTTGAGATCAGTGCAATTCTCGCATTCTCCGCGATGAAGAACGGTGACAAGGTTGGCGCCATGCTCTTTTCCGACCAGATTGAAAGATTCATTCCACCGCGGAAGGGACAGTCCCATTCGTTGCGCATCGTGCGAGAGTTAATCTCCTATGAGCCCAAGCGCTCGGCGACAAGTATCAAAGCCACTCTGGAGTATCTGAATCACGTTTTGAAGAAGCGCAGTATCGTGTTTGTTATCTCGGATTTTCTGGATAGTGGCTACGAGACCGCTTTGCGGATTGCGGGGAAACGTCACGACCTCATCGGTATCAGACTGCTTGATCCCCGAGAGCAGGAACTGCCAAGGGTCGGCCTCGTTACGATGAAAGATGCCGAATCGGGCGCCCAGCGCTGGGTCGACACCTCTGACCCACGGGTGATCGCCGCATATCGTGCATATCGCCGGGCGGTGGAAGACTCACGACGGTCCACGTTCATCAAAGCAAAGCTCGATAGTATCGATATTCGCCTTGACAAACCATATATGAAACCTCTGGTCGATTTCTTCCGGTTGCGGGAGCGGCGTTGGTAGGTGGTGTGAAGAATACAACAATACATGTTGGACATTTGACGCGATCCTTTTTCATCATAGCGTTGTTTTCGTTCACTTCGCTCACGTGGGCACAGGAACCGAGAATCTCCGCCCACACCGATTCAGCCCAGTACAAGGTCGGTGCGTGGATATTCCTGCACGTCGATGCCGAGTTGCCGCCGGCGGTGGACTCTCTTGCCATCGCGGTGAAAGACAGCCTTGGCTCCTTCGAAATCCTCAATGTCGATTCCTCTCCCGCAAAGGCGGGTCATCAACAATGGCTATTTCGGCTGACGATATTCGATACAGGGAAGGTCTATGTTCCACCCGCCATCTTCTCCTACAAGAACCGCGGTGATACGCTTACCCGCATTGCGTATGCGAATCCGATTCCACTGACCATCGTCGGCATCCCAGTCGATCTGAAGGGCGATATCAAAGATATCAAACCTCCTCTGGATGCGCCGTGGAAGTTCGAAGACTTTTTGCCGTACCTCATCGCTCTCGCTGTGGCGCTCCTCCTTGGGCTCGCATACTGGTACTATCGCAGGCTCAAGAAACGCCGCGAGGTTTCCTACGTGCCGCCCAAACCGGACATTCCTCCATGGCGGGTCGCCCTCGCAGCACTTCATACACTTGAAGATCAACGGCTCTGGCAGCAAGGACGCGTGAAGGAGTTCTATTCCGAGACAACGGAAATCATTCGAAGGTTCCTCGAAGATCAGTACGGCCTTCTTGCGCTCGAGTCAACCTCGGACGAGATTATGGGGCAGCTTAAACCACTTGCTGAGGCACAGTTGGTCCTGAAGGAGTTTCGTTCTTTCTTTACAACCGCGGACCTTGTGAAATTTGCGAAGTACTTGCCAACCCCTGAGGAAAACGAGCAAGAGCTTACCTGGGCATTTCACTTCGTACGCACCATGACACCGCATCCAATGGAACCATCGCCCGGTGACATGCCGTTAAGCCCTGAATCCGAGACAACCGGGGAACGGGAGGCCGCGAATGCTCGGTGATGGCTTCGCATATCCATGGGTGTTGTGGCTTCTGCTCCTGATTCCGATCCTCGTGTTCGTGTACTGGAAAAAAAGGAAGCGGATGGTGACCGAGGTGACATTTTCTTCGGTTCAACCTTTTGACCACATACCGGGTTCTCTGCGCGAAAAGCTGCGCGACATACCGGTTGGGCTTCGCTTGCTCGCCCTGGCACTCTTCATTGTTGCACTTGCGCGTCCGCAGGCGGTTTCCAATAAGGAGAACGTTTCGACCGAGGGAATTGATATTGTTCTGCTCATCGACATTTCTGGCAGTATGCTTGCTGAGGATTTCACCCCAAACCGCATGCAGGCGGCAAAGCAGGTTGCTGACGAATTTATCGATGGGCGCGCGAGTGATCGTATCGGCCTGGTCATTTTCTCCGCCGAGAGCTTTACTCAGTGCCCGTTGACGACCGATTATCCCGTACTGAAGACGCTTCTGCAAGAAGTCAAGAGCGGAATGATTGCTGACGGCACGGCGATCGGGCTTGCGCTTGCAAACGGAGTGAATCGGCTCAAAGACAGCAAAGCGAAAAGCCGGGTGATGATCCTTCTGACGGACGGTGTTAATAATAGAGGCGAGATCGACCCAATTACTGCCGCAAAAATTGCTGCCACGTACGGCATCCGTGTCTACACGGTGGGCGTTGGGGCCCAGGGTGAGGCGCCGTACCCCGTGGAAACACCGTTCGGCATTCAGCGTCGCCTGATTGCTGTCGACCTCGATGAGAAAACCCTCACGGGGGTGGCAGATATGACGGGCGGGAAGTACTACCGGGCAACAGACAATAAGAAACTGAAAGCAATTTACAAAGAAATCGACCAGCTCGAGCGGACAAGGATTGAGGTTACCGCATACAAGCGATATTCGGAGAAATACTATAACTGGCTTCTCTTCGGCCTGGTCGCTTTGCTTTTTGAGGTAGGTTTGTCCTCAACGCTCTTGAGGAAGATTCCCTAAGACGATACTATGCTACGATTCGCACATCCGGGTTATTTGTGGGCACTGCTCGTCCTCCCCGCTCTGACGGTAGGATTTTTCGTGCTTCACCGTTGGCGGACACAATTGATGCGCAGGTTTGTCTCTGAACCGTTGGTCGCTCAACTTGCTCCAGAGGCAAGCACCGCAAAGAGAACAGTCAAGCAGACCCTTTTTCTTCTCGCCGTTGCGTGCCTCGTCATTGCAGTTGCCAACCCTCAGGTCGGTACGAGGCTCGAAGAGGTGAAGCGTGAAGGAATTGATCTGTTCGTTGCTCTCGATGTCTCTCTGAGTATGAAGGCGGAAGACATTCGTCCAAGCCGCCTCGAGAAAGCCAAGCGCGATGTCTCCAACCTGTTGCGTAAATTGCAGGGTGACCGCGTCGGGCTCATTGTGTTTGCTGGCGAAGCATTTGTCCAGTTCCCACTGACCGCCGATTACTCCGCCGCCGATCTTTTCATCAACGCTGTCGACGTTGAGGCGGTCCCGGTGCCAGGCACCATGATCGGCAGTGCGATAGAGAAGGCGCTTGATTCGTTCCGAAAAGATCTTCCAACGCAGAAGGCGATTGTCGTGGTAAGTGATGGAGAAAACACCGAGGGCGATGTCGCCGGGGCTGTCGAAAAGGCACGCAAAGAGGGTGTGCGCGTCTTCGCCGTCGGCATGGGCACTCCCGAAGGGAGCCCAATTCCGGTCTACGGAGCAAATGGTGAACGCGCTGACTACAAGCATGATCGGGCGGGGAATATCGTTCTTTCAAAACTCGACGAGTCCGCCCTACAACAAATCGCATTCATAACAGGCGGGAGCTATCGACGCGCGACAAACGCCGGCAACGAAATCGACGAGATTTTCAAGGAGCTTTCTGCTCTGCAGAAAACCGAACTCGGCAGCATGCAGGTAACGGGGTTTGAAGACCAGTTCTACTACCCCCTCGCCCTCGGCATCCTCTTCCTTGTCATTGAAACACTTCTTTCTGAGCGTCGCGGACGCCTGCTTGCGCGCCTGACGAAGCTGGTTCCGATTGCGCACGTCCTGCCGTTGTGCTTCCTTTTCCTTGTCACCACAGCCTCCTCGCAAACGGTGCGCTCACACGTGAGCCGCGGCAACGACGCGTACGCAAAGGCAAAGTACGGAGATGCAGAGGCAGAGTACAAGAAAGCGCTGCAAAAAGATTCCACCGCACGCGAGGCACAGTTCGACCTTGGCAACGCTTACTACAAGCAACAACGTTTCGATGAGGCGCAACGGGTGTATGCTGCCCGGGTCGCCCCTGCCGGAAAGAACTCTTCTGATAAAGATTTAGCATATTACGATTTGGGTAACACCTTCTTCAAATCGAACAAGCTTGAAGAGAGTGTTGAATCTTATAAGCGTACACTGCGTCTCAATCCATCAGATGAGGATACGCGTTACAACTACCTGCTTGCCAAAGACCGTCTGAAACAGCAACAAGATCAGAAGAAGCAGAACCAGCAAAATAAACAGGACAAGAACCAACAGAACAAGCAGGATCAGCAGCAGAACCAAAACAAGGACCAGCAACAGAATAAAGACCAACAAAATCAAAACAGAAATCAGCAGCAACCGCCTCAGCAACAACAGGCAAATCAGGACCAAACCAATCAGCAACAGCAGAAAAACCAGATGCCAAAGCAACAGGCCGACCGGATCCTCGACGCGCTGAGAAACAACGAAAAAGACATTCAGAAACAACTGCGCAAACGGGCTGCGGCGAAGGTCATTGTCGAGAAGGATTGGTAATGAGGCTTGTTTTACGAAATAGCGTTCTTGTGATTGTTTTGACGGTGACTGCGTTCGCGCAGAACGCAACGTTCGTTGCGTCCGCTGACCGCACAACCGTGGGGGCCGGTGAGAAGTTTGAGGTTTCCTTCACCGTTTCTGCTTCCGATGTAAACGGTGCAAAGAATTTCAAGCCGCCAACACTCACACCATTTCTTGTCTTGAGTGGACCAAATCAGTCCACCAACATGCAGTTCGTCAACGGCCAAATGTCGGGATCGGTAAGCTTCACGTACTACCTCTATACGCGGCAAACCGGCAAGTTTACAGTCGCTCCGGCGACAATTGAGTACAAGGGGACGACACTCAAATCGCAACCGCTACAGATTGAGGTTACCCAAAGCAAGCCGCAGGCTCAGGGAAAAGAGCCCGACAACACTCAGAATGTTGCCGACAATCTTTACATTCGTGCCGTTGCAGACAAACAGCGTGTTCACCAGGGCGAACCGGTCACTGTCACCTACAAGCTTTACACGCGGTTGCAGGTGTCTGGGTATGATATTGCGAAAGCTCCGGTGTATCAAGGTTTCTGGGCGGAGGAGGTTGAACAGCCCAAGCAGCCTGTTGTGACAACAGAAACCATTGACGGAAAGCAGTTTCGCGTGGCAACGATCCGCAAGACGGCACTCTTCCCTACCCAGAGTGGCAAATTGACCATCTCGCCACTTGAGGTGCGTTGCGCGTTCCAGCTTGCGTCGCGTAAGAAGACCAACGATCCGTTTGACTCCTTCTTCAATGACCCGTTTTTCTCCCGCACTCAGACCGTCGAACAGGATCTCAAGACCAACGCTTTGTCCGTCGCTGTTGACCCGCTTCCTGGAAGCCCGCCGGTTGGCTTTACTGGTGCGGTTGGGCGTTTTTCGTTCAGCGCGACCGTCGACAAAAAGGAAGTGAAGACCGGCGACCCCATCACGTTAAAGCTTACAATCTCCGGCGCGGGAAACGTCAAGCTCCTGACGCCGCCAAAGCCCGAGCTTCCGGCAGACTTCGAAGCGTACGATCCAAAGATCTCTGAAGAGATCACGCGCGACGGAGGCGTAATTCGCGGAAAGAAAATCGCTGAGTATCTCGTTATCCCGAGGAATGCCGGCGACAGGGCAATTGAACCAATCGCGTTCTCGTATTTCGATCTGGACCGCAATGCGTACAATACAGTGCGCTCGTCAAGATTTGATTTCAAGGTCGTTCCAGGAAAAGAAATGAGTATCGGTACGGCGATTGCATCCAAGTCTAACATCCAGTTGTTGGGAGAGGATATTCGTTTTCTGAAACTCTCCCTGGGCGAGCTTCACAGCGTTGACGAGTCGTTGTTCTCAAGCGATACGCTTGTGGCGTGTTTCGTTTTGCCTCCTTTCGTTTTCCTTGCTGCCTTTGGGTATCGTAAGCGACAAGAGAAGCTTTCTGGAAAGGTTGACCAACTGAAGTTCGCCAAGGCGAGCAGGGAGGCATCAAAGCGCCTGAAGGTGGCACGAAAGCTCCTGTTGCAGGGAAACACTGAGAGTTACCATGCAGAAGTTTCCAAGGCAGTCTTCAGCTACCTCGAAGACAAATTGCACATCTCCAAAGCTTCTCTGACCATGGATGAAGCAGCCCGGCTTCTCAGCGAGCGTGGGGTTACCGCGGAGACAATTGAATCCCTGCGTGCATGCATAGAGCGGGCCGAGTTTGCGCGCTTTGCCCCAGCCAGCGACACCCGGGAAGCCCGAACAGAAATTCTCGACACCGCCACCGGTATTATCAATAACATCGAGAAATCATTGAGAAGAAAAGCCTGAGAATGCGACGCACAGTACTCCACATCCTCCTCGCGGTCGCTTGTTCGTGCACGGTGTTTGCCCAAACAGCACCGGATGAATTTGAGCGCGGTAACGCATTTTACCGCGACGGAAAATATGATCAAGCCGCTTTTTCATTTGAGTCTATACTCAACCAGGGGCTTGCCAGCCCATCTCTCTACTTCAACATCGGCAACTGCTACTACCGCATGGGAAAAATCGCCCCGGCCATCCTGGCCTACGGGCGGGCGCTTCGCCTACAGCCAAACGATGCCGACATTAAGCACAATCTCGAACTTGTCAACCTCAAGACGCTTGACCGAATCGAACCCCTTCCCGAGCTTTTCTTCATCGTGTGGCTTCGTTCTTTCTCAGCCGTCGTACCCTTGCATACGACCGTCCGATCGTTTGCGGCGTGCTGGCTGTTGTTGTTTGCCGGCCTCTCGTTACTCTATCTCCTGACAAACTCGGCACTGTTCCGCTTCCTCCGTGGACTTGCGATAGCCTCGGCCATCGCCCTGATTCCTCTCGTCATCGTACTTGCCACACAAGTCATCGACTCCCGAAACCGAACCGACGCCGTTATCACCGTTTCGGTTGTAACCGCTAAAACATCTCCTGATGCTCAAAGCGTCGATGCTTTTGTCGCGCACGAGGGTCTAAAGGTCAAACTCAGCGATGCGGTTGGAGAATGGATGAAGATTGTTCTGCCGGACGGCAAGGTGGGGTGGATCAGATCGCAGGATTGTGAGCGGATATAGCCTTTTGTGTTCTGTAGAAAAACAACAGGCCCGGTGTTTCGCCGGGCCTGTTTGCTTCTGAAGAGCAGATCCTACTTCCTGCGCTTATATGTGATCTCCATGATCGGCTTCTTGTCACCAAATGAGGACATATCGTAGGTCTCGAAAACCTGGGTGTCTTTGTCGACAAACCGGGTTACATACTTAACTTTCTTGTCTTTCTCCCCGGTCGCCGGTTCGTCCATTTTTCCCCACATTGTGACGGATTTCTCGTCCTTGTCCAACACGCCGTCCTTTGTCGACATCCCGGTGCTCATGTTGTCAATCCAAAAACTAACGTATTTCTTTTTGAAATTATCGTAGCCTGTGAACCCCGTGCCGGCAAAGGGCTGCCCCATCATCTCGCCAGTGAATTCTTGTTGAAGATATCTTCCGCCAAGAACCATTTTGTTCTCGCTTGTTCCTTTTGAGACCATTGGCTCACCACTGGGCCCCTTCATCCACATCTTAACCTCCGCGTCCCATGTCCCGACGCTCTCCTCCAACATCTTGTGTTGTGCGCCCGGTGTCATTGACTCCTGCCACCGTCTCATCATTTCTTCCTCGCTCGGCATCTTCTTGGCGCTCTTCTTTTTCTCCTGGCTGAATGATTCGTTGCTGACGGCTAATGTCAGTACGAGAATCAGCACCCCAAAAAATGTTATTGCGCGTTTCATTGTGCACTCCTTGCTGGTGATTGGTGAACGTGTCTCGTCTTGATGGTTGCTTCCTACGCTCACTTCATACTAACCCAACGTCGCAGCGGACGGTTCCAATGTGTTTTCTGGCCCGTCGGGCTTATGGTTTTTGATTCATGTGCTTTGGGGAATCCGCCTCGCCCCCACCGAGATGTTCACGGGGTGAGTCTACAATGTCCTGATCAGAAGACAAACGCATGTCGAGCTACGATTGGACCGGATCCAGCGCCGGAGCAACCATTACGATGTACGCGGCCGTCGCAAATCGAACGGTCAAGGTCGGAACTCTGCGGCCACTGGGTTTTCGGCGATACAGCGTACTCGCGGCCTTCCTTACCGAGTCCCTGGTGTTATCTCTCGTCGGTGGCTTTGCCGGACTGTTCTTCGCCTCCTTTCTACAATTGTTTTCGATATCCACGTTGAACTTTGGCTCCTTCTCCGAGCTGGCCTTCTCGTTTGCACTCTCACCATCTATCGTTGTTTCTTCCCTTCTGTTCGCGGTGGCCATGGGCTTGATTGGTGGATTTCTTCCTTCTGTCCGCGCTGCGCGCCTGAACATCGTCAGCGCTCTGCGATCATCTTAATCCCTCCGCCTCAGAGGCTTACTTCCTTGATAGAGAGGATCTCTCTGTCTATATTATAGCATAGAGATTCCTTCTCAAGTCGAACGTTTTCCACAAAGAGGCGTTTGAAACATGTTTTGGCTCCAGGTCATCAAGTCATGAGCAAGCGACAGAAGCAGGCACACGTTGCCGCGACAGGTACGAAGGGAAAGCCAAACACAATCGCCGTTGTCGGCACCATTCTTCTTATTCTCATCCTTGTTGCTGTTCTCACAATTTCGCCGGGTGGGAAATCCGTATCCATTTACACACCACGAACAGAACAATCACAGCCAACGGCCTATATGTTCAAGATCCAGGGCGAGTTACGTTTTCTTACTCCAAAGCAGGATTTTATCGCCGGCATCGATATCGAGCTTGCGCAGGATGACTCACAACGACAGCTTGGGTTGATGTATCGCGACACTCTTGCTGAAAATCAGGGAATGTTGTTTCTGTTCGACAACGAAGAGGTGCGCTCGTTTTGGATGAAGAATACAATCTTGTCTCTTGATATGGTCTTTGTGAATGCCCGCAGCGAAATCGTTACCATCCATAAATATACCACCCCCTACACCGAAGAGGCATACGAATCCACCAAGCCGGCAAAATATGTACTTGAGGTGAATGCTGGCTACACAGACAAGCGAAAAATCTCGGTGGGAGACCACATTTCGTGGAGTCGCTTCTAGGGGATGCTCTAATTTGGCGGTAGCCGCGTCGTCTGTCGCGGCCACTGATTCGCACCAGGAGCCTTACTTTTTCGTTTTCTTCTGTTTCTTCTCCGGTTTCTTTTCCTCTTTCGGCTTGACCTCTGCCTTTTTCGATTCCTTCGGCACCGGCGCAACAGCCACTGGTGCCTGCTTACCGTTTTTCATCTCGTTGTTTTTCTTTTCGGATTCCTTTTCGGCCAACTGCTTCTCTTCTTCCTCTTCTGCCATAACGATTGCAACGTCCGCAACGGCATCGCCTTCGTGCAGCTTAATCAACCGAACGCCCTGCGTGTTCCTGCCAGCTACGCGAATGTCTGAGGCGTGCTGCCGGATGATCATGCCGTTAGTCGTCACAACCACAACATCATCGCTATCGAGCGCTTCCTTGATAGTGACCATCATTCCGGTTTTGTCCGATGTTTTGACGGTGATGATGCCCTTTCCGCCGCGGTGGCTCACCCGATACTCGTCCTCTTCGCTGCGTTTGCCGTAGCCGCCTTCCGTCGCAACGAGAATTGTTGTCCCCTTCCTTCGAAGGTTCACGACGCCCACAACCTTATCTTTCTTGCCCAGGCTGATACCCCGCACGCCGGCCGCGCTGCGTCCCATCGGGCGTACTTCGTCTTCGTGGAACCGAATCGAAATGCCGTCGCGCGTGCCGATGATGATATCTTGCTTTCCGTCTGTGAGTCGGGCATCCTTCAGCACGTCGTTCTTTCGCAGTGTCGTTGCTGTGATTCCGCTCTTCCGGGGGTTGCTGAATTCGGACAGGAGCACCTTCTTCACAAGGCCAAGCTCTGTCACCATGAAGACGTAGTGCTGGTCGTCAAACTCTTTCGCCGTGATAAATGCGTTGATGGTTTCGCCGTCAGCCTTTCCGATGAGTGCGTTGATCGGTTTTCCTTTCGCCATCCTGCCGGCTTCTGGAATTTCAAACACTTTAAGCCAGTAGCAGCGGCCCGCGTTGGTAAAGAACAAGATGTAGTTGTGGGTGCTGGCCACAAACATGTGCTCCAGGAAATCGTCCTCTTTCGTCGCGGCGCCTGTTACGCCCTTGCCACCACGAGTCTGCCGCCGGTACCCCGATACTGGGAACCTCTTGATGAAGCCCTGGTGGCTGATGGTAATCACCACCTCTTCCTCGGCGATCATGTCTTCGATACTGAACTCTTCGGCCTTGTAAACGATTTCTGTCCGCCGCTCGTCACCGTATTTCTTCTTGAGTTCGAGCAGCTCTTCTTCGATAATCCTCATTTGCAGCTGCTTGCTCTTCAAAATCGCCTTCAGACGCTCGATCAATTTGATCGTTTCCCGGTATTCCTCCTCAACCTTCCTCCGCTCCAGGCCGGTGAGCTTCTGCAACCGCATATCGAGGATTGCTTTCGCCTGGATCTCGGAGAGCTTGAATTTCTTCATCAACCCAAGTCTCGCCGCGTCAACATCCTTGGATTGCTTGATAAGCTTGATAACGGCGTCAATGTTGTCGAGGGCAATGATGTACCCCTCGAGGATGTGAGCCCTTTTTTCAGCTTCATCCAGTTCATATTTTGAGCGCCGAACAACAACTTCATTCCTGTGCTCGACGAATTTCTGGATCATTTCCTTGAGGGTAAGGATGCGCGGACGACCCTCCACCAGCGACAGCATGATGATGCCGAACGTGGTTTGCATCTGTGTGTGCTTATAGAGGTTGTTTAACACAACCTCTGCGTTTGCGTCGCGCCGAAGTTCAATGACCATCCGCATACCGTCGCGATCTGATTCGTCGCGGATATCAGAAATGTCTTCGAGTTTTTTGTCGCTCACGAGATCGGCGATTTTTTCAATCAGGCTCGCCTTGTTCACCATATAGGGAAGCTCTGAAACGACGATGCGCTGACGTTCTCCCTTGCCTGTCTCAATGCTCGCCCTTGCCCGAACCAGAATGCGTCCCCGCCCGGTTGTGTACGCTTCCTTCACACCTTCGTATCCATAAATGATACCTCCGGTTGGAAAGTCGGGGGCAAGAACATGCTTCATCAGCTGCGCGTTTGTGACCTCTCCATCCTTGATGTAAGCGACGCATGCGTCAATGACTTCGTTCAAGTTGTGCGGTGGAATGTTCGTCGCCATACCAACAGCGATGCCGCTCGCTCCGTTGCAGAGGAGGTTGGGAAATAGGGCCGGCAGAACTGATGGTTCTTTCAGTGTGTCATCGAAGTTCGGTGTAAAATCAGCCGTGTTCTTTTCAAGGTCCTTCAGCATCTCTTCCGCAATTTTCGAGAGCCGCGCCTCAGTATACCTCATCGCAGCAGGCGAGTCACCATCAACCGAACCAAAATTGCCCTGTCCGTCGACAAGCGGATACCGCAGCGAGAAGTCCTGCACCATACGCACCATACTATCATACACAGCCGAATCACCATGCGGATGGTACTTACCGAGCACCTCTCCAACAATGCGTGCGCTTTTCTTGTACGCTCTGTTGCTCGCCAAACCGAGATCCTGCATTCCGTACAGCACGCGCCGGTGAACCGGCTTCAGGCCATCACGCACATCGGGCAGCGCACGGGCAACAATGACCGACATCGAATAATCGATGTACGAACCCTTCATTTCTTCTTCGATGTCAACTGGTACAATTTTCTCGTTCGAATTCGCCATTCGTTTTCCTGTTTAAACTGTTCTCCAACCCACGTTTTGTTCCCACTACACGTCCAGATTTCTCACATACTTCGCGTTCTTTTCGATGAATTCCCGCCTCGGCTCAACTTCGTCCCCCATGAGGATCGAGAACGTGCGGTCCGCATCGGCTGCATTTTCAATTGTTACTTGGAGGATTGTGCGGGATTCAGGATTCATGGTCGTCCCCCACAATTGCTCGGGATTCATCTCGCCAAGCCCCTTGAATCGCGAGATGATGATGCCGTCATTGCTTACGACCGCGCCCCCCTCTGTCACTGCAGCCGTCAGTTCTTCTTCTTCCTCTTTCTGTACCTTCGCCGGCTTCTTTTCGCTCTTGATTTTTTTTATAATCTCATCGCGTTCGTCTTCATCAAACGCATAGTGTTCTTGCTTTCCATTCTTCACCTTGTACAGCGGCGGTTGCGCAATATAGACGTGCCCCAGCTCGATTAATTCTTTCATGTACCGGAAGAAGAGTGTCAGGAGCAGCGTCCGGATGTGTGATCCATCGACGTCCGCGTCGCACATGAGGATGATCTTGCCATACCGTATCTTCGAGGCATCGAACTCTTCACCAACGCCCGCGCCAATAGCAGTGAAGATCGCCCGAATTTCTTCGTTCTCGAGGATTTTGTGCAACCGGGCTTTTTCCACGTTGAGGATCTTTCCCTTCAACGGAAGGATCGCCTGAAACCGCCTGTCGCGCCCCTGCTTCGCACTTCCACCCGCAGAATCTCCCTCCACCAGGTACAGCTCACAGTGTTCCGGATCGTTGATTGAACAGTCCGCCAACTTTCCAGGGAGCCCACCACCATCAAGTGCGTTTTTGCGCCGTGTCAGGTCTCTGGCTTTTCGCGCTGCTTCGCGTGCTTCCGCCGCGCGAAGTGTTTTGTCGATGATTCGCTTCGCATCCGGCGAATTCTCTTCAAGCCACGTTTGCAGTTGACTCCCGACCACCGACTCCACGATGCTTTTCACTTCGCCATTGCCAAGCTTCGTCTTGGTTTGTCCCTCGAATTGCGGTTCGGGAACCTTGACGCTAATCACCGCCGTCAGGCCTTCACGAAAATCATCGCCGAGAAGCTGAACACCTGTCTCTTTGATGAGACCGTTTTTATATCCATAGTTGTTGAGTGTCCGCGTCAGAGCGGTGCGGAACCCAACGAGGTGTGTGCCGCCTTCGTGTGTGTTGATGTTGTTGACGTAACTGAATACGTTTTCGCTGAACTGGTCGTTATACTGAAGCGCAACTTCCACTTCTACACTCCGCCCGTCCTCGTCTTTGTCCTGACCCTTGGCATAGAAAACCTTCTTTGTGATTGCGGGCCGCGTCGAGTCAATGTACTGCACAAACTGCTTCAGGCCTCCTTCGAAGTGGAAGACTTCCTCGTCACCGTTCTTTGAACGAGCATCTTCAATCCGCAGCACAACGTCGGGGTTCAAGAACGCCAGTTCCCTCAGGCGCTCCGCGATCGTCTCGAACCTGAACGTCCGATTCTTGAAGATCGTGTTATCTGGAAGAAAGGTGACCGTTGTTCCTGTCTTCCCTTTGTCTGCTTTTCCGATAACCTTCACCGGTGCAGTGGGGTTTCCCTTTTTGTACTTCTGGAAAAACACCTTTCCATCTCGGCGCACCTCTACCTCGAGCCATTCGCTCAACGCGTTCACTACCGACACACCGACGCCATGCAAGCCACCCGAAACCTTATAGGCGTTCTTGTCAAACTTTCCACCGGCATGCAACATCGTCATAACAACCTCAAGCGCTGAACGCTTTTCCTGCGGATGCATGTCCGCCGGTATGCCCCGTCCGTCGTCTTCAACGCTGACCGCTCCCTCGGGGTTAATCGTGACGATCACATTTTTGCAATACCCGGCGAGCGCCTCGTCGATGGAGTTATCGACCACTTCATACACAAGATGGTGCAAGCCGCGCGTGCTTGTATCGCCAATGTACATCGCGGGCCGGAGCCTGACCGCCTCCAGACCCTTGAGAACTGTAATATCATCGGCTGTATAGCCTCGCTCACCGTTTCCGACTTTCGTCGGTTTTCCGGCCTTTCCGTTTGCTGTTTTCTTTTCGTCCGCCGTCTTTTTCTTGTCAACCGCCATGCGATTTTCCTATTGAAATTTGATGTCTTTCACGATTTCGTCACCCAGGAGTTCGTTGATCCGGCGAAGAATCTCCTGCTTCCTCATGTTCAGCTCGTTGCGCCATGCACCGGACTTCACGCTGACGATGAGTGTTCCCCGCAGCATACGCGTCGGCGTCGCCGCTTTCGCTATACGCTCCCCAACGGCTTCGTCCCAAACCACGAACGCATCCTGTTCGTGCAGCTTTTTCTTGATGCCAAGCTGTGCGACGAGTTCCTCGATGGCGTCGCCTATGGTTTTAGTGCGTGAGGACCCGCGCGCCTTCATGTTCCACTGTTCCTCCGTGAACAACGAACCGCTTGTTGGCGTTTGCCCAGTTGAAGTCTGCCGGGAAAACGCCATCGCTCGTTGTTGTAATAAACGCCTGACCGACCGACCCCGTCAATGCGAGCAGCCTCTCTGCCCTGTGCTTATCAAGTTCTGTAAAAATATCGTCAAGCAGGAGAATCGGTCTCTCATTACGCTTGCTCTGCAGGTAGAGAAACTCCGCAACCTTCAGAGCGATGAGAAATGTCTTGTGCTGCCCCTGCGACGCATGAGAACGAACTCCTAGGTTGTTGATTTCAAGCGTCAGCTCGTCGCGGTGAGGGCCTACCAGCGTTATGCCGAATCTCTTTTCCTCGCCCGCTTTCCGTTTGAGCTCTTTTGCAAACACCTGCCTAATTGTTTCTTCCGTCATTGACTTGTCCGTGTCCACCGACGGTTTGTATGTCATCCTCGGCTCTTCGATTCTTCCCGCAAGAGACATATAAGACTCTCCGACCAATGGCTGCAGTTCTTCGAGAAACAGGTGCCGGCGGTGCACGATCCGCGCTCCCCGATCAACCAATTCCTCGTTCCATGGTTCTAGCAGGTCGGTAGCATCCGTTCGCGACAACTTACTGTCAAACAATACTCTGTTGCGTTGCCTCATTACTCGCCTGTACTCCAGTAAATCCTCCAGGTATACCTTACTGGATTGCGAGATGACAAAATCCAGAAATCGCCGACGGTCCACTGGCCCGCCCGTTGTTATCGCTCCCGACTCTGGCGAAAGCACGACCACTGGAAACTGTCCCACAACGTCTGAGAATTTCTCTACCTTCGTCCTGTTAATGAAGAACTCTTTTTCCCTCTCTGCGTGCTCATAGGTCACGGCAACCTGGTACCGGATACCCGTGTCTCCCTCGAGTTCTCCTGAAACCTCAAATCTGTCTTCGCCGATTTGGAGTACAACGCCATCCGTGCTGCCAAAAAAGCTTTTCGTCAGGCACAGGTATGAGATGGCTTCAAGAAGGTTTGTTTTGCCTTCGCCATTTTGGCCCAACAACGCGTTGACACCTTCGCCAAAAACGGCATCGGTCTGCGTGTGATTGCGGAATTTGTGTACGTGGATGTCGCGGATCTTCACGTTGTCTGATGGCGCTTACAATGCGATAGCCCCGCTCCCGTTATGCGAGATGGGGCTACCTTCATAGAATCTGTCACACAGTCACGTGCGTCTACGTGTTCAACCGCATGGGCATGACAAGCATGAGAACGTCTTCGTTCGCTCGCTGATGCGCAGGTGTAATGATCGCAGCGCGGACAGATGTTCCGAGCTTAAATTCAGCTTCCTCGCCGTCAAGATGCGAGAGAATATCAATCAAATATGTTGAGTTGAACCCTATTTCCAATTCCTCTCCGCTGTAGTCACATGGAACTTTTTCCTTTGCCTCACCACCAAAATCAATATCTTCTGCCATGACCCTCAACTCGTTCTTACGCAATGAGCATCGGACCTGATGTGTTGTAGAACTCGAGTAGAGTGCAACGCGGCGGACGGCAGCCAGGAGGAGATCTCTGCCCACGGCCAGTTTTTTATCGTTATCCAGTGGAATGACAGACTCGTAGTTTGGATAACTTTCTTCGATCACACGCGACGTTAGCGTTGTCGTCCCAAAGGTAAATTGCACGTGCGTGCCGTCGACGGAAACCGTGTTCGTTTCGTTCTCCACCGAGCGGGAAACCAAATTTAGTGCCTTGGCGGGCACGATAATATTCCATTGCAGCTTTGGTTGTTTCAATCCTGTATACTGAATACGTACGAGCCGGTGCCCATCGGTTGCAACGGCTCGCAGATCACCGTCCTTCACCTGAAGAAGCACACCCGTCATAGCAGGCCTGAGTTCATCGCTGCTCACTGCAAATAGTGTACGATGAATCATGTTTTTTAGCATCTCCCCACTTAGTGTAATTTTCTCTTCGCCTTTCACTTGTGGTATGGTCGGAAATTCTTCACTCGACTCTCCCATCAGCACATATTCACCCATGTCGGTTATCATCCGAACCTTGTTGGATACAGTATCAGCATTGAAAAGAAGTTGAATATCTGGCAGTGCCCTTATTGTCTCCATCAGACGTTTTGCCGGCACCGCAATCGATCCATCATCATTCCCCTTCACGTCAATCGATGCAGCCATTGAGACCTCAAGATCCGTTGCTGCGAGTTGAAGGGTATTTTTTGTGAGCTTGAAAAGAATGTTTTCGAGGATGGGGAGAGTTGACTTCGAGGGAACAACACCACTGACCTTTGCCAAGGTCTTCTGTAACTCATTGCTCGAAACCGTGAATTTCATTCCATTCTCCTTATTCTGTCGAGATGGACAAAAGGGCTTTGATACATAAAAATAGTAAAAAAATAGCCCATTTACAACCTTTTTGAAGAGATGAGTGAGAAGCCGACCCTATATAGTTAATATCTTTTAAATAGAAATAATTGTACTAGTTAAGGTGTGGAAACTGTTGATAAAAATGATGACATGAAAACCTGTCCATACCACAATGACGATTTTTACCCAATCTACGTATCCGCACATGTGTGTAAGTTGTTGATGATGGTAATGGTTATGAACAGAGGTAGATATACATTTTGCGTTGATACAAAATGAGTAGCAGAACAAACAGCGAAGCAACATCATTCCACACGATATTCAATGGGTTATAAACAATCGATTTTTGCGGATAAGTCCGCTTAAGAAGAAAATCATCAAGCGGAGCTGTGATGACGGGATGTGGTGTGTCAACGACCGCCAACTTCTATGCGCCTACGGAGTTGGTCGACAGTTTGCTTAAAGGCAGAATCGCCTGTAATTCTGTCGTTGATTGTCTGACAGGAGTGAATAACCGTACTGTGGTCTCTTCCGCCAAAATGCAGACCTATTGTTTTGAGAGAGGATCTTGTAAGCTCTTTGGAAAGGTACATGGCAACTTGACGCGCGTTGACGACCTCTTGTTTTCTAGTCTTGGCCCGTAGAAGATCCTCGGGTATATCAAAAAATTCGCAAACGACATGTTGAATTTGATCAATATTTATGGGGGATTTTGACTCGTTCACAACCATCCGGAGAACATCACGGGCAAGTTCGACGTTGACTTCCCGATTGTCAAGTGACGCCCGGGCAATCAGACTGATCAAGCAGCCCTCAAGTTCACGAATGTTACTTGTCACGTTTGTAGCAATAAAGTCAACAACATCTTGGGGAAGCTCAAACCTGTTGTCTTCGCTCTTCTTACGAAGAATAGCTATTCGGGTCTCTAAATCGGGCGGTTGAATGTCGGCGGTAAGGCCAGACTGAAAACGGGAAATCAGCCGGTCATCCAATCCCTTGAGTTCCTTGGGAGGAACATCCGAAGAAAGAACAATCTGTTTGCCGAGTTGGTAGAGCGTGTTAAATGTGTGGAAGAAGTTGTCCTGGGTTTTTTCTTTTCCGGAGAAGAACTGAATGTCGTCAACGACCAAAAGGTCAACACTGCGATAGAAATACGAAAATTCGTTGACCCTGTCGGATTGAATTGACTCGACAAATTCGATGGTAAATTTTTCGCTGGAAACGTAGACAACGCGCTTTGCCTTGCCTATGGCAATAGCATGGTTGCCGAGGGCATGCATAAGGTGAGTCTTGCCAAGACCGGTACCACCATAGATAACGAGGGGGTTGAAAGATGTTCCCCCCGGGTTGTTGCCTACAGCAAGAGCCGCCGCTCGCGCAAGCTGGTTACTGTCACCTTTGATAAAGTTCTCGAAGGTGTAACGGGGATTCAGGTTGCTCTGAGCAATAGGTTGGTCGGACTGTCGAAAAGCGGTGCGCGGGGGAAAAAATGGCTGTGGTTGTGGTACCGCGGGCGAAACCTCGCGACTCAGCGCCGCTTGCGCTAAAACCTCCTGCTCAACCTGCAAAACGGGCTCGACCTCCTCAGATGCAATCGAGTAGTAGAGCTTCGCGCCCTCTCCCAACACCGAGGAGATGGTCTCGCGTATCAATGCATTATAATGCTGATCGACCCAGTCATAAAAGAACTGGCTGGGGACTTGGACTGTGATGTCCTTGTCGACCAGTTTTATGGGAACGATAGGCTGGAACCAGGTTTTAAAACCTAGGCTCGTTACCTGTTTCTGAATCCTGTCAAGGCACCGCCGCCAAACGTCCTGTACGCCAGTGTCAGCAATCACAGGGTCGTTGTGGGTTTCGAAGATATCCATAGAACAACCTAACCAAGTTCAGCAAATATTAGCAAATAATTTTGGTGTTTATTAACAACTAACTAACAACACACTCAACGCCCCTGAAAAAAGCATCGATACTAGCGTTAGGGGACTCTTAGACTTGTTAACATTATTTGAGGAAGGGAACCAATTGAAAACACGATCAATTCCATTGTTAAGAACATACTTTTCAACACACATGTTGATATTCGGAGAAGCCTGAATCTAGGCCGAAAACGATGTTGCGGTCAGCGTGAGCAATTTTTCCACAGGTTGTCAACATCTAGATGGTTATCAACACACCAGTTGATTATACTGCGCAAGAAGCTGTTGCGCAAGGAAAAAAATTACAAAACGACAAAAGCCAAGATAATCAGGCCCAGATAGCGCAACAAAGAAGCCGCCACAAGTGAGTCGATCGAGTTGCGAACGAGTTGTATCTGTGGTCCAAAGTGCTTATTATACATGGCTTTGGAATAGTATACAACAAAACGGTGGAGTGCCGAAGTGAAAAGGACCTATCAACCGCATCGCAAGAAACGAATAAACGCGCACGGATTTCGGGCGCGGATGGCAACCAAGAACGGGCGCAAGGTTTTGTCCCGGCGAAGAGCAAAAGGGCGGCGGCGCCTTACGGTGAGCGACGAGAAATAGATTGGACGGCCCACGGTGAACCCGTTGCGGTTATCGCTCAAGAAATCAGAAATCCTTCGGGGTTACAGGGTTTTTTCTCGCGTCATCGCTGAGGGCCAAACGTTTCAACGTGGCACTGTTCGTTGTTTCGTCGTACGCGATGCACATCGGGAGCGCTCACTGCGGGTTGGCTTCTCTATTAGCAGGAGCGTCCGAAACGCAGCTGATCGCAACCGCGCACGACGCTGGATGAAAGAATCTTATCGGAAGAACAAAGCGCTCATCACCGCAGAGCCGTTACAGACGAAAGAAGCCGTGATGGTAGTCTTTCTTTGTACCGCACACTCCCGGTCGGTGCACAATGCGACCGCCCGCTCACCAATAGAACAATCCATCGTCACACTGCTCAAGGACCTGCACCTTCAGTTTGTTGGAAAATCATGAGACACCCACTCATTCTTCTCATACGACTGTATCAGATCCTTCTTTCCCCCCTTCTCCCCTTCAACAATTGTCCGTTTTATCCGTCGTGCTCCGAATACGCAGCTCAAGCCATCAGCAAACATGGTGTGTGGAGGGGCGCATGGCTCTCGCTGAAGCGCCTTGGAAGATGTCATCCGTTTCATAAACACGCCGGCTTCGATCCGGTGCCGTAACCAATCTTGATGTAGGAAGAAACCATGGACCGTCAATCGATACTCGGTTACATTTTGATTTTCATCCTGCTTGTGGTGTGGATGTGGATGAGCTCACCGAAGCCTGGCCAGCAAGCAGAACAGCAAAAAGCCGTGGCTACCCAATTGGCACAACAGGACTCCGCACGTCGTGCCGCGGCTGCGGTTGTGCAACCGGCTATCCAGGTGCCAACCGAAAAGCTTGTTAATCCACTCGGGAAATTTTTCGTCGGACGAGACAAAGGCCACGAGCAAGTGATCACCATCGAATCCGACCGTTTCATCGCCGAGATTTCGACGAAAGGCGGCGTCGTGAAGCGTTGGGAGCTGAAGAATTACAAGACCTGGGATGGGAAACCGGTCCAACTGGTAGACTACAAGAAGAACGGTGATCTCAGCCTGCTGTTTGCAACTGCAGATGGTAGATTGATCAATACGCACGACCTGTATTTTGATCTGGGTGCGAGTGGCACGGTGAAACGAGTCATTACGAGCAACGAAGAAATTGATGTGAGTCTTGTTCTTCCGACGACGAACGGCGGCCGGATTACAAAAACACTGAGGTTCAAGAACGGAGAGTACGGATTCAATACCGACATCGCATTTTCGAAGATGGGCGATGTGATAGCGAATTTTGAGTATCAAATGGTCTGGGAAAGCGGGCTGCGGTACGCTGAGCAAAACAGCATTGACGAGTCGAGTTTTGCGGCTGCGTACGCTTATGCTGGAAAAGAATTAACGGAAATTGATGCGTCATCGACAGAGAGTAAGCCGCAGAAGAATGTGTCTGGGGTTGTTGAGTGGGTTGCCGCTCGAACGAAATATTTTGCGGTTGCGATTATTCCAAAAGAAGGCACAAGTGACGGGGGGTACCTGGAGGGGTCGCGTGCGATCGCGCCAGACAAGGGTGCAATAGAGGCGTACAGTATTGCAGTGAAGATGCCGTTTAAAGGAGGTCAGGAAGAAGGGGGCTCGTTCAGGGTTTTCTTTGGACCAGCAGATATCAGCTTGCTGAAATCATATGGAGTCGGACTTGATAGAATTGTCGGACTAGGTTGGACGTGGTTGATCCGACCGATATCAGAGTATGTCATGTTGCCGCTGTTGAGCGCGTTGCACTATATCGCGCCGAACTGGGGTGTAGTAATTATTCTATTCTCGATCATCATTAAAGTTGTGTTGCACCCACTGTCGCGCACCAGCATGCGGTCGATGAAAAAGATGCAGGCGTTGCAGCCGTTGATGGATGAGATTAAGGAGAAATACAAAGACGATCCGCAGAAGATGAACCAACAGGTGATGAACCTGTACAAGGAATACGGCGTGAACCCAGCTGGCGGATGTCTGCCGTTGCTGCTACAGTTTCCCGTGATGATTGCGCTCTACAACGTGCTACGCGCAACGATTGAGCTACGGCAGGGAAACTTTGTGTGGTGGATTACGGATTTGTCGATACCGGATCGGGTTTTTACACTTCCGTTCGAAATTCCATTCTTTGCTATTCGGGATATCAGCGGACTGGCCTTATTGATGGGCGTGACGATGTTCATCCAACAGAAGATGAGTGTAAAAGATCCGAGGCAGAAGGCCATGGTCTGGATGATGCCGGTGATGATGACGCTGTTGTTCAACAGCTTCCCGTCCGGACTCAACTTGTACTATTTTGTCTTTAACATTCTTTCGATCGGCCAACAAGTGATGATTAATCGGCAGAGCGAAGGTGAGCCGCTTCGAAAAGTGGAGCCAAAGAAGAAAAAGAGTGGGGGCATTTTTGGAAAAATAGGCAAAGACCTGCCACGGCTTAAGAAGTAGCCCCAACCAAGAAATGGAAAAGAACCCCGCTGAAAAGAAGGCGGGGTTTTTTGTCTATATCCCGCCGTTTGTAAATAGGTCTGCGAATTTGTACATTCAACTCCTTCATGAAACCATCAGCGAGACGGAACGTGTCACTGGCCTACGAAAGCGATACCATTGCCGCAATTGCCACCCCGGAAGGTGAGGGGGGGATTTCTGTGATCCGAATCAGTGGAGACGGTGCGACGAGCATCGCCGCTCAGGGTTTCCGCGGGGCGACCACTGTTGACAAAATGTCATCACACACGGCGCACTATGGCAGGTTTGTAGACGAACATGACAAGACTATAGACAATGTCGTGGTTCTGGTGTTCAGAAGACCGAACTCCTATACGGGCGAGGACACGGTTGAGGTCAACTGCCACGGTGGACGATATCTGACCAAGAAAATCCTCGAAGCAACGCTTCGGTTGGGTGCCCGAGCTGCGCAGGCTGGAGAATTTACAAAGCGAGCATTCCTGAATGGAAGGATTGATCTGGCCCAGGCCGAAGCAGTAGCGGATCTGATACACGCTCGATCAGAGCGGGCTCACCGATCGTCATTGGCACAGCTCAATGGTGTCCTGTCTGATCGGGTCGCAAGAGTGCAGGAACAACTCGTTGAGAGCATCAGCCTTCTAGAGCTTGAGCTGGACTTCGCGGAAGAAGGGTATGAGTTCACCGAGAAATCAAAAGTCACCAGGCAGTTGAGATCTGCGATTTCTCAAATCACGGAGCTGTTGTTGACCTACTCGGTTGGAAAAGTATACCGAGACGGAGTGAAGGTTGCTCTCGCAGGCGCTCCCAACGTCGGAAAGTCCAGCCTTCTGAACGCTCTTCTCGAGGAAGACCGGGCAATCGTGACGGACATTCCCGGAACAACAAGAGACATCATCGAAGAGTCAATCAGCCTCGGCGGACTTTTGTTTGATCTGATTGATACGGCTGGAATCCGTAGCACGAAGGATCTGGTTGAACAAGAGGGGGTCCGTAGAGCAGAGGAGCGATTGTCGAATTGCGACATCCTAGTGTTGATGCTGGACGGTACGCGTCCAGTTGGAGCTGAAGAGGTAACAGCAATCAGTAGGCTTGCGAACGCGGTTGAGCAGCGGGGTGCTAGTTGCATCTTTGCGCTAAACAAGACAGACATGATGAACCCGCAAAAGAACCCCATATCAGAAGTTGAGCACATTACAAGAAAGCACGATGTTGTGGAGATATCGGCAAAGACACACCAAGGGTTGGAGTCGCTAAAGAATCTTTTGGTGCGAAAGGCACTTCGAGATCTGCCATCGATATCAGAAGGCAGTGTAACAATTACAAACGCCCGCCATTTTTCCGCTTTGGAGAGAACCGCAGGCAGCCTGGGGTTGGCGCTGGAGACCATTGAGTCTGGCGGGAGTGGGGAGTTTGTGGCCGTGGACCTAAGGGCGGGACTCGATGCATTGGGTGAGATCATAGGGGCTACAAGCACGGAGGACATTCTGAATTCGATCTTCTCACGGTTTTGCATAGGAAAATAGACAGCGTTTCACGTGAAACACAACCTCAAAAATGGCTAAAACCGACAAGAATATAGATATTGTGGTAGTCGGAGGGGGACATGCCGGC
This sequence comes from Bacteroidota bacterium, assembly GCA_041480785.1. Classification (GTDB taxonomy): domain Bacteria; phylum Bacteroidota; class Ignavibacteria; order UBA10030; family UBA10030; genus UBA9647. The sequence continues at coordinate 23,133 of JBGPAN010000003.1, forward strand.
ATCGAGGCGAGTTTGGCTGCCGCCAGAATGGGTTGTTGTATCTTGTTGGTTACAATGAGTCGCGACGCCATCGGTAGGATGTCGTGCAATCCGGCGATAGGTGGAACCGCAAAGGGGCACCTTGTACGTGAGATCGATGCGCTGGGGGGAGAGATGGGCAAGATTGCGGATGCGACCGGAATACAGTTCAGGCTCCTGAACCGATCAAAGGGTCCGGCGGTCTGGTCTCCGCGGTGTCAAAACGATAGAGAGTGGTATTCCCGAGAAGCTGGTCAGAGAGTCCAGGCACAGGATGGCTTGACGATCTATGAGGGCGCGGTCGTTGGAATTGAAACCGAGAAAGTGAGTGGCATACAGAACCAGCGAATTCTCGGAGTTGTTACAAATCGTGGTGATAAGATTGGCTGTCGAGCCGTAGTCTTAAGCGCTGGGACATTTCTCCGGGGACTCATGCATACCGGACTGAGCAATCGAGAGGGGGGCAGATACGGAGAACCACCCTCGAAAGGACTAACTGAGAACCTTGAGAAACTCGGGTTCGTGAGCGGACGGCTCAAAACGGGAACCCCACCAAGAGTAGATCTTTCGACCATAGCTCTTGCTCGATTGGAGAAACAACACAGCGATAATCCCCCGCACCCCTTCTCGTATTCCACGCCGGCAATAACGAATCGGCTCGTTCCGATGTATCTGACGTACACCAACCCGAACACCCACAATATCCTAAGGAAAGGATTCGACCGATCACCACTGTTCACCGGGGTCATCAAAGGGGTAGGACCGAGGTATTGTCCATCGATCGAGGACAAAGTGGTCCGGTTTGAAGACAAGGAACGCCATCAGATTTTTCTGGAACCCGAAGGATACAACACAAACGTTGTCTATGTGAACGGGTTTTCGACAAGCTTGCCGGAGGAAATTCAAGAGGAGGGCCTCCAATCGATCGCCGGCCTTGAAAAGGTAAAGATGCTGAGGCCGGGGTACGCGGTGGAATATGATTTCTTTCCACCACACCAGGTGAAGTTGACACTCGAGACGAAATTGATTGGGGGCCTGTTCCTTGCCGGCCAGATAAATGGCACCTCGGGATATGAAGAAGCCGCAGCGCAAGGTTTGATGGCGGGCATCAACGCAGCGCTGTCCGTCCAGCAAAAAGAGCCATTCGTCTTGAAGCGTTCCGAGGCGTACATCGGAGTTCTTATCGACGACCTCGTGAACAAGAGCACAGAAGAACCGTACCGGATGTTTACGTCGAGGGCGGAACATAGGCTTGTGCTTCGACAAGACAATGCAGACCGTCGTTTGATGATGAAGGGTCACAAACTTGGCTTGGTGAGCGAATTCATGGCGAGTCGCCTCAAGAAGAAGGGGGAGCTGATCACGGCAGGAATCGCAATGGCAGAAGAACTCCCCGTTTTGCCGGATACAATCAACGCGTACCTTCAAAGAAACTCTGAGGGGCGTATCGAGGAGAAAGAGCGATTAGCGAAACTCCTGAAGAGGCCAAACGTTCGACTCACAGATCTTGTGTGCATTGATTCTGTTGCAAGCGCACCAGTGATCAAAGAGATCTTGAGTCTGTCCGATGAACGGCTCAAGAACGAGGTCCTTGAGCAGATTGAAATTGAATTGAAGTATGAAGGCTACATCAAGAGGCAGGTAGAGCAAATTGAGAAGTTCGATAAGTTTGAAGATCAGAAAATCCCAATCAGCTTCGACTATAGCAAAATCAAATCGCTTTCGACGGAGGGAAGAGAACGGCTTAGCAAGATCAAGCCGGAATCGATAGGGCAAGCATCGCGAATTAGCGGCGTAACACCGTCCGACGTATCTGTTCTAATGGTTTATTTGCGTGGGTAGGGTTTTCACGTGGAACAACAACCGTAAGCTGTTATATAACAACGGGTTATGGCAACCACAAACTCTCTTTTGGTTCGGACGACATGCGGACAGAACAGCCTGCAGTTGAGCAATGAGCAGATCCGGCTGCTTGAGGAGTATGCTGTTCGGCTTATTGAGTGGAACCAAAAAATCAATTTGGTCTCAAGGCGCGACGAGAAAGACTTCTGGACAAGACACATCCTTCACTGCCTCAGTCTATTGTTTAAGGTCGAAATTGCGAAAGGGGTGAAGATTCTGGATCTTGGTACGGGGGGAGGGCTTCCGGGGGTTGTGCTGAAAATTGCTCGCCCCGACCTTTTGTTTACCCTTCTTGATTCTACACAGAAAAAAATAAACGTTGTGAAGGACCTGCTGGGCTCGCTGGGCCTTGCCGGAATTGATGCCGTCTGGGGAAGAGCAGAAGATCTTGGGAAACGGCGTGAGTACGCAGGACAGTACGATATCGTGGTCGCCCGCGCTATCGCACCGCTAAAAGACCTCATACGCTGGTCTTACCCCCTCCTGAAAAGGAATGCGTTGGGGGCGGATGCCAGGAGAGAGGACATACCATCCCCAACGAAGAAACAAATCAGCGGACCCGCCCTCGTTGCTTTCAAAGGGGGGGACCTCCACGATGAAATCAGACAACTTCGAAACCACCCTAACGTCGGTCCGATCTCGACGATTGAACTTACACTAAAAGGCTCCACGCAGCTTGACGACAGAGATAAAAAAATTGTTATCGTTGAATACGCGCGGAGCAATAGGCAGAAAGCAGAATAACCCGTGAGCGATCAGAAAAAACTCTTTGAGCAGCTGACACGATTAAGCACCGAGCACCGAAACCCGGCAAGCATGGACATCGACGCACGGTCGATAGGTGAGATGCTGCGCATCATCAACACTGAAGACAAGAAGGTGGCGGTTGCTGTGGAGGGAGAGCTTGAGTTCATCGGCAAGGCGGTGGAGATTGTCGTTCGTTCGCTTAAGAGTGGAGGGCGGCTCCTCTATGCTGGGGCTGGGACGAGCGGGCGCTTGGGGGTGCTCGATGCGGCTGAATGTCCACCAACCTACGGGACGCCCCCAGAAATGGTCCAGGGGATGATTGCCGGAGGGGAGAAGGCCATGTTCAGATCTCAGGAAGGGGCTGAGGACAAGCAGGAAAACGGAGCTCGTGATATCGACGAGAGGGGCGTAAACGAAAAAGATGTCGTTTGTGGAATAGCAGCCAGCCTGAGAACCCCCTATGTGATCGGAGCTGTCAAGCGAGCCAAGCAACTTGGTGCAAAGACCCTCTATGTCACAACGAATCCCCGCAGCCGCTTCTATTCGCCGGAATTTACGGAAGTTGCCCAAGTTGTTGATGTGGCAATATGCCCCGAGGTCGGACCGGAAGTAATTATGGGTTCAACGCGGATGAAATCTGGTACAGCCCAGAAGCTTGTGCTGAACATGATTACAACGGCCACCATGGTGCGCCTTGGAAAAGTCTACGAGAACATGATGATCGACCTGCAGATGACAAATCTAAAGCTGCGGGAACGATCGAAGAGGATTGTCATGACGATTACGGGTGTTGGATACGAAGAGGCGGCCGACTACCTCGAAAAGGCGGAGGGTCACGTCAAAACGGCTCTTGTAATGATCAAAGCCGGCGTAGCCCGTGCCGAAGCGCAACGGCGCCTCCAGCAGGCTGATGGTTTTGTCAGGGCGGCTATTGACAACAAGGAATACAAAATCGTGTAAAGGGCTGGGGCAGCGAAATGGCAAAAGCAAAAGAGATACCTCTTTCTGATCTGGAATTCTTTCCACCGTTTGGCGGATTTCCGCGCGACGGAATTGATTTCATGAAGCGGCTGAAGCGGAACAACAATCGCCCCTGGTTCGAGAAGCACAAAGAAGAGTACGAGACGCTCGTCAAACTTCCAATGCAGTCTCTTATTGCTGCGCTTCAGCCTCATTTCGAAGTGTTTGCGTCGGAATTCGACATTCATCCCAAGAAATCGCTCTTTCGTATCTATCGGGATATTCGCTTCAGCAGAGACAAAACACCTTATAAGACCCACGTCGCAGCACATTTTGTTTTGCGCGGAAAACCGAAGGGCATTGAAGGTTCGGGGTACTATCTGCACATCGAGCCTGGGGAGGTATTCCTCGGTGGCGGCATCTATATGCCCGACGGCGACCAGCTCAAGAAGATTCGTAAAGCAATTGCCGGTCAGCCGGACCGGTTCCTATCGATTCTTGAACAGAAGCAATTCAAGAAGACCTTCAAACGTCTCCAGGGAGAAAAACTACAACGGCTGCCGCAAGGGTACGAACCAGATCACCCCATGGCCGAATGGCTCAAGTACAAACAGTTCTTTGTCTGGGTCGAATGGAGTGAAGCGAGAAGCCTTAGGGAGAAATTTGTTACCGATGTAGTGGAAGTGTTCGAAGCAGCAACACCGCTCGTTCGGTTTTTGAACGAAGCGATGGGTTAGAAAGATTTCAAAACAACATCTGATTGCTCCAATGTCCGACGGACACCTTCAGCGATGAGCACAGCGTTTGGCGTGTCACCGTGGATGCAAATTGTCTGGGCGCTAAGCTGAACCATACTACCATCAACGCTCTTGACACCCCCGTCTCTGACAATGAGCAACGCCTGCTTCGCGGCCTCAGCCGGGTCGACAATCAATGCACCTGGAAGACCCCTGGAACGTAGGATTCCATTGGGTTCGTAGCGCCGATCAGCAAAAGCTTCAGCAATAACCGAAAATCCCAGACCTCGCCAAACGTCAAGCATCGGCGAGCCCGCGAGCCCCACGAGTACCAGCTTACGATCAACGACAGAGACAGCGCGCGCGATCACAGCCGCAAGTTCTCCGTCGGTTGCAGCCGCGTTATAGAGAGCCCCATGTGGTTTAACATGATGGATAGATGCTCCGCAGAGAGATGCGATTTCAAGCAGGGCGTCTATCTGTTCTACCAGTGAAACCTCGAGCTCTGACAACTGCATGTTGAGCTTTGAACGGCCGAACCCTCGTCTATCGGGATAGCCAGGGTGGGCACCGATAGAAACCCCGAGAGATTGACACAATCTCACCACTGAGCGCATCGACGCAGCATCCCCAGCGTGTCCCCCGCAAGCGATATTGGCCGACGAAACAACGCGAAGGAGTCGCCCCTCTGAGCCGTTGAGAAGAGCCGCCTTGTACTCCCCAACATCGGCATTGATATCGATACACTTGCTTTCAGGTGTCATGAGCGGCTCAACGGTGAGTGTTGTTATTGAAGTTCCCTACCAAGTGTTTCTGGAAGAAGAAATATCATCAGGGCGCCCGCCAGGAAAAAAGCAGAGGTGATCGCCAGAGCGCTGCCGATTCCATAGACATCTGCGAGCGCTCCTACGGTATACGGAGCAAGGGCGCTGAACGCGCGCCCAACATTATATACCAGACCCTGTGCCGTTCCGCGAACGTGAGTAGGGAAGAGTTCAGACAGGAGCACGCCAAAGACACTGAAGTACCCGTGTCCAAAGAATCCAATCAACGGACCAAGCACAAGAAGCAAGACGTCGTGGCGAACTAATTGACCATACACCGGCACAAGGATTGCCGCGCAGGCAAGGAACAAGGCAAACACCGGTCGTCGGCCAAAGCGATCTGCGAAAAAGCCAAAGGACACGTAACCGAAAAACGCTCCCACCTGCATGGGGATAATCCATTCAGAACTTTTCACGATACCAAGACCTGCGCCCCCCTGATCGACGGCTCGGGCAAGAAACGAAGGCATCCAGGTAAACAAACCCCAGTAGGCAAAAAGGACAACCATCGCGATTAAAGAACCGAGTAGCGTCTTATGAACAAGCGGCGGACGAAATATCTCAAACGAGATCTTTGCACGCGCAACCGGGAGGTTGTTGAGCCTTGACTTCCAGATCTCTGGTTCCTGAATGTTCCGGCGAATCCACAGCGTGAAGAACGCGGGGAGGATGCCAAGAAGGAAGAGAACGCGCCACCCGAATCGTGGCAGAATCAGAGCGGCAAGCAAAGCGGCCAAGATATAGCCAACAGCCCAGCCAGCTTGCATAAATCCGATAGCCTTTGCACGATGCTTCGATGGCCATGTTTCAGAGACCAATACCGAACCAGCCGACCATTCTCCACCCATTCCAAGACCAACCAGTGCCCGCCAAAGAACCAGTTCCCACAAAGATCCGGCGGTTGCCGTAAGAGACGTGAAGATCGAGTACAGCAGGATGGAGAACATCAGAGAGCGGGCGCGCCCCATGCGGTCAGCAAGAACGCCAAAGCCAATACCGCCAAGCGCAGATGCGACAAGGGTCACAGACGCCAAAAGACCCGCTTGCGCCGAAGAAAGTGAGAACTCATTTTGAATTGCGCCAAGAGCAAAAGCGTAGAGCATAACATCCATTGCGTCAAGCGTCCACCCAAGCTGAGCAGCGAGGAGCGTTTTCCATTGTTCCCGCGATATCGTTCTGAGCTCTGAGTACACAGGGATTCCTATATCAATTGCAGGCAGTTCTCTGGCTTGAGAAGGGCCTCTCGTTCATAGAGCAGGGAGACGGCCGCATCAAACGTAACGAATTCGAAGAGCACATCGTCTCTAGGCCGCAGCTGACCGACGCGATGCATGTCCGCAGAAATGATGTTTGCGATCTTTGGGTAACCGCCTGTGGTTGGATGTTCCACAAAGAGGATGATCGGTTCGCCGCTGGGTGGAACCTGGATCGCGCCGAGAGATACACCCTCGGTTGTCATCTCCTCGCGAATCGCGTGAGTGAGCGCGGGCCCGGAAAGCCTCAATCCCATTCTGTTTGATTCCTCTTTCACTCTATACGTCGAAGACGAAAAGAGATATCACTCCGTTGCCGCGAACAAACGTCCTTGGGGTCCCTCTGTGACGCGGAGAGGGCCCGGCTTGAAAAAATTCTTAAGGACCGCAGGCCTCACAGACAGAGCATGGCTGAGGCCGATTGCGCTGCTCAATTCAAAGGCGTCGCCCGACCGGATTGGCCCGCCCCGATTTCCGCCAAGTGCTACCTGAAGGTGTGTAGATGAACTCGACAAAACCGTTTCAGCCCGGAGACCTCCCCCGACACAGAGGTAGCAACGCGCCCCCGAGGAAGCGGGTCCGCAGCGAAGAATTTGTCTCGGTTGTACAAAGAGCGTCTGCCAGCGTGGAACAGCCTGACTGTCGAGAGTTGCCCCGAAATCTGACCCCGCGATGGCAATAGGACAAGCCGAATTGAATACAACAGTCGCGCCGGCAAGAGTCATTTCAAGAGCCGGAGTATTCGGTGGGTTGCCAACAAGGAGGTTGCCGAGGCGCAGGGACACAGCATCGGCGGCGCCGGATGGTGAAATTCCCAGATGCGCGTAGTGATTCCGGCCCAAATCTTGAATGGTTGTCAAGAAGCCAGGAGAAAGCACACTCAGCGACCCTGTTTGTTGTGCCGGATTTTTCACTGACTATTGTACGTTCTTCACGATATCATTGAACCCTTGAATCGAAATAGGTCTGATTCTGACGTGGTCACCTATTTCCAAAAGCGTCGGGGAGCTTTCGCGCGGGCGAAACAGCTTCAGAGGTGTCCGTCCTATGATCCGCCATCCACCAGGCGATGGGAGAGAATAGATGCCGGTCTGTGCGCCGCCGATAGCGACGCTTCCCTCAGGTACATGTAAACGTGGTGTTGCAAGTCGTGGAGTCGCAAGCCGGTCCGCAAGTTCGCCGAGATAGGGAAACCCTGGCGTGAATCCAACAAAGTAGACAAGGTATTCCACTGAAGCGTGGAGCCGAACGACATCGTCGGCGGCCAATCCACTATAGCTTGCTACAAAATCAAGATCGGGTGCAACCAACTTGTCGTAGCAGACAGGGATCTCAACCACGCGCGGAGAAGCCAGGGTGACGGCATCAAGCTGATCAAGGAGAAAACGAACATGCAATTCAAACTCTTTCGGTGACGCAACAATCGGATCGAACGAAATAAGAACCGAATTGTACGCGGGGTGGATGTTACGCATGCCAGCGGGGGGTGTCGACTGCAGAAGCTTGAAGAGTCTTAAAACATTGTGATGAAGGTCGCGGGAAACCCCGTTGCCGAAGAGCACAAGCAACGAGTGGTCACTTGCAAACGAAATGGTCGGGTAGTAATCTTCTTTTGGAGACATTGTGGCGTGTCCCGTGGACGATAACGAAAATTGAAGGACGAATCAACGCTTGAACCCTGGGTGGCACTACAAAAACGCCTATGGATACCACCTTGCTTCTCCTGCCATTTGTGGGTATATTTTCCTTACATGATAGTGTCCCGGCACCCGGGACTCTTTTTGTTTTAGGGACGATAGCGAACCAGAAGACACGATTATGAGCGAGACACCGGTAAAACTTAGTGACGCAACAATAGAGACCATCGACAATATACCAACAACCCTCCCGGTTCTTCCGCTGAGAGATGTTGTGGTTTTCCCCTACATGATTTTTCCCGTGCTCGTTGGTCGTGAAAGCTCGTTGAAGGCAGCGAATGAAGCCCTTGAACGGGGAAAGAACATCTTTCTGGTCGCGCAAAAAAGCGCCGCGATCGATGAACCAACCGTAGACGATATCTACCAACAGGGGACCGTTGCAAAGATTATTCAGATGCTGAAACTCCCCAACGGACTGATGAAGATTTTGGTGGACGGGGTTGTTCAGGCAACCGTCAAGAAGTATGTCCCAAACGCAGCGTTCATTGAAGCGGAGCTCATTCTCAATAAATCAGAGGCACCAGCCGGGCATGACATCGACGCCCTGGTGAGACACGCCGCGACCCTTTTTCAGGAATATGTCAAACTGAGCAGAAACGTGCCACCGGAAGTGTTGATGGCGTTCGACGGGATCAAAGAGCCTGCCCGGAAACTCTATTATATTGCCGCGAATCTCGTCCAGAGCGTGGACGTGAAACAGCGGATCCTTCAATCGCAGCACCTCCGGGAACAATTGTATGAAATGTCGAAAATCCTGACAACGGAGATCGACATCCTCAAGATTGAACGGGAGATCGATACAAAGGTTCAGGACAACATCCAGAAGTCTCAACGGAAGTTCTTCATTCAGGAGCAAATACGGATCCTGCAAGACGAGCTCGGCGAAGACGATGCTTCACCGGAGCTGATCAAACTCAAGGAGCAAATCCAGAAAGCAAAGATGCCAAAAGAGACCGAAGACAAAGCGATGGAGGAGTTTAACAAACTCAAGAAGACGCCGCCGATGTCTCCGGAGTTCACCGTTACACGCAACTACCTTGACTGGCTCATCGCTGTTCCGTGGGCAAAAAGAACAAAAGATAACCTCGATGTTGAACACGTACAGAAGATCCTGAACGACGACCACTTCGGACTCGAAAAGCCGAAAGACCGAATCCTCGAGCATATTGCTGTTCTCAATCTAGTCAAAGAAATGAAGGGCCAGATCCTTTGTTTTGTAGGTCCTCCGGGCGTTGGGAAAACCTCATTGGCGAAGTCAATTGCCCGGGCACTTGGTCGTAAGTTTGTCCGCATTTCCCTTGGCGGTGTGCGCGATGAGGCCGAGATTCGCGGTCATCGGCGGACATATATTGGATCCATGCCGGGTAAGATCATTCAGTCAATGAAGCGCGCCGGCGTCATTAACCCCGTCCTCCTGATGGATGAAGTCGATAAGATGAGTATGGATTTCCGCGGGGATCCATCCGCCGCGTTACTTGAAGTTCTCGACTCCGAGCAGAACAACACCTTCACCGATCATTACCTTGACGTCGACTATGACCTTTCGAAGGTGATGTTCATTACGACGGCAAATGTGCAGTACGCAATTCCGCTCCCGCTTCAGGACCGCATGGAGATTATTGAGCTGCCGGGTTATCTGGACTATGACAAACGGGAAATTGCGAAGAGGCACATCATTCCAAAACAACTAAAGGCACACGGGCTCACGGAAAAAGATATGAAGCTTTCTGACCCTGCAATAGACAAGATGATCAACGAGTACACCCGGGAGGCGGGTGTCCGGAACCTCGAGCGGGAAGTCGCCTCGGTCTGTCGGAAAGCTGCGAAGGAAATTGTGCTTGCGCGGAGAAAGAACGGTGCAGCAAAAAAGAAGAAAACCCCAGGTGGCATCACGATCTCGCCAGAGAAGATCGAGCAATATCTTGGTGTGCCGAAGTTCCGGAAAAAAGAGGCTGAGCGACAGCGCCGGGTTGGCTCGGTGACAGGGTTGGCATGGACGAGTGTCGGCGGAGACATTTTGAACGTCGATGTCACAATCATGACAGGAACACAGAAGCTGACGCTCACGGGTCAGCTTGGCGAGGTCATGAAAGAATCGGCGCAGGCTGCGCTAAGTTACATCCGTTCGAACGCGAAACGGTTTGGAATCAATCCAGAGTTCACCAAAGGGAGGGAAATTCACATTCACCTCCCAGAGGGCGCCATTCCAAAAGACGGACCCTCTGCAGGCGTGACGATGGCGATGGCTATGATCTCGGCCGCAAGCAACCGGCCGGCGCGTAACGACATTGCGATGACAGGCGAGATTACGCTTCGGGGCAACGTGTTGCCGATTGGCGGATTGAATGAAAAACTTCTTGCCGCACAGCGAAGCGGAATCAAAACAGTGATCATACCGAAAGAGAACATGAAAGACCTTACCGAAATTCAGGAGAAGGTAAAAGAGGGATTGAAGATTATTCCGGTAGAGACCATCGAAGAAGCCGCAAACATTGTGTTCGAGAAGAAAACGAAACGCTCATCATAAGCGCTTGGCGCCTCTCGTGGGTGCCAGTTTGTTTTTTGCAGTTTACTTCTTACTTTCGACTCAGCATGTCCTACCAAGTTACAGCCCGTAAATGGCGTCCTCTGGTCTTTGAAGATGTCGTTGGCCAGTCACACGTCACGAACACCCTGCGCAACGCGATCACATCGAAGCGGCTTGCTCACGCATACCTGTTCAGTGGTGCTCGAGGTACAGGCAAGACAACAACCGCCCGCATCCTCGCAAAGGCAATCAACTGTTTGTCGCCGAATGACACTAACCCCGACAACGAGTGCGAAATCTGCAAAGAGATCACGGCAGGGCGGAGCCTCGATGTCATCGAAATTGATGGAGCATCCAACAGGGGCGTCGAAGAGATTCGCAATCTCCGGGAGTCGGTTCGCTACACACCGACCCGCGGAAAATACAAGGTGTACATCATCGATGAAGTGCACATGCTCAC
>JBGPAN010000004.1:0-33669 GCA_041480785.1 Bacteroidota bacterium
CGCCCAAGAAGGCCAGTTGGCTGAACATGGCGGAAATCGAACTGGCAGCACTCAGTAAACAATGCCTGGATCGTCGCATCGGTGACCAACAAACCCTGATACGCGAAATCCGCTCATGGGAGCAAAAACGCAATCGTGCCCGAGCCACCATCTCCTGGCGCTTTACCACGAACCACGCACGAACGACGATGGCGCGGCACTATACGGATGTCAAACAATCATCGTAACAGTCCACTAGGAGGCTAGGGAAGAAGTTCCTCCTCGACTCAAGTCCCAGCCCGCCTTCATAGACCAATGTTGGGCTGGCGATTTATCGGATGGCTCGGTGAGACCGCTTTTCAGCAAGCTGCCAGTGTAATCATCTTTGCGAGGTTTGAATGCGTCTGGCCATTAATATAGATCATATTGCCACCCTTAGGAATGCCCGCGGGGGAACGGAACCCGACCCCACAGTTGCGGCCCGAATCTGCGAGGCTGCCGGTGCCAGCGGCATCGTCTGTCACCTTAGGGAAGACCGCCGCCATATCCGCGATGCCGATGTGCGCTCCCTCCGGCAATCGGTCAAAGGAAAACTCGATCTCGAAATGGGAGCCACCGACGAAATTATCCGGATAGCACTCGATATTGTTCCCGACTTCGTTACTCTCGTTCCCGAACACCGCAGGGAATTGACGACCGAAGATGGGCTGGACGTCCGGACAAACAAGCTCCAACTTGAAGGAGTCATCAAAACCTTCCATCAACATAAGATTCCCGTCAGCCTCTTCATCAATCCAATTCGCGAACAGATTGACCTCGCTCATGAAATTGGCAGCGACATGATCGAGATTCATACGGGCGAATATGCCGAAACCCTGGACACGCGCAAGCAACATGAGTTGCTCATACAGATCCAGCAGGGAGCAGCCCACGCCAAATCCCTCAGCCTCGGTGTCAACGCCGGACACGGTCTTGATTACTCAAACGTCCAACCGATTGCCGCAATCCCAGGAATTGACGAACTGAGTATTGGGTACGCTGTCATCGCTCGATCCTTATTTGTCGGACTCGACAATGCTGTCCGTGAAATGCTCACCCTCGTCCAGCACTCGTCCAACCCCTGATGTGAGGCGGTTGGTTTTCCGGCGCTTCGCTGCAGCGCAAACAAGGAGTCGTCGACTTGTTTTTTCCCGAGATGGGTTCGGCGCCGATCTTCATTTCTCACAGAGACCGGCTCGTTTCTGCGTAATCAAATATCTCTCCTGACCTCTTTCCTTGTCCGTGTCACCTTCACGGCAATCGTACAAGAAGATTTCTTACGACCAGTTCTCGCAGAAAGGATTTTCCAAGCGTACCGGCCTGCTACACTCGCTTTCGTCAATCCAACGAATTCTTCCACGTTTGCAACGTCGAAGTGCCGCATGCCTATCTGCTTCTTGGCGGACCGCCGAAGCCGCAAGCCTGTATCTTCCACAACGACATGAACGACAGAAGTGAGCAAAGTCACAATGGTCTCTGAAGAAAATCACGCAACTTGCGGGCGTTGATGATGTCTACTACGCGCCGACATCCTCCCGGAAGTCTCGCCTGGTATCCACGCGGCAACACAAGGCCACATTGTTCACACGGTTCGGTCCCGCGAAGTAGGCTGCTGTAGCCGCGACCTCGCCGTGCGCTCTCTTGGAGATGCCCCCGTCGATCCGTTTGACGGTCGCGCTTTCCGCGAACGGTCGCTGATTCAGTTTTTACGGTCATGGTTTTCACAATTGGAGATCCGCGATTTGAGTCCACTATTGAATAATCTGCGACTTGTCAAGAGCCCACATAAAATTGCTGTCATAAAGAAAGCCACTGAGTTCACGGGAATGGCTCTCACGGAATGCATGCGATCGACCAAGCCCGAGATCATGAAGTATGAGTTGAACGCTGGAGCGCAGTACATCTATATATAGTATAGAATGGCGCCCAGGAGAAGCGTATTACTCGCTTGTCCAGAGCGGACCTAATGCAATGGTTGGACGCTACAATGCCGGCAAGCGACAGATGAAAGAAGGAAAGTTCTGCTGACAAATTTTGCTCCCGACTACGGCTTTTCTATGAGTGACCTTACCAGCATGTGGACGGTGAACGGGAAGTTCAGTCCATCGTAGCAAGAACTCTACGAGGTTCATGTCGGGTGCTACCATGGCGTCCTGAAAGCTGTCAACCCCGGAGTCATTGCGCAGACAAGCGTGCGGTCGACGATCAGAACGATGGACGACATCCTTGCGAAGACATCTTTTTCGAAGCGACTCTATAACAAAGCCGCGAGAGCTCTTGTGGAAACGTTTCGCCAATCTCCCAACAACCCCCGGGCAATGTTCGGTCATTGGGTTGGCATCTCCACACACGACGTGGGACAGGACATTGGTCCACTACGGGGAGAGATGGTGTTTACCATCGAGCCGGTGTTCCGGGTTTCTAAAGAAGAGATCAATATTTGTCGCGAGGGTCTCATCGATACCACGGAAGGCGGCACCGATATCCTCTCCGATTTCGTGCCGTTGACTGTCGACCGGATCCAGAAGCAAATGCTTGGGAACGGTTTGCTGCAAGACCACCCTCGCGCTAGACCTGAGGGAAAACAGAACGCTTACAATGCAGCTTTTCATGTCCTGACATGCTGCAAATGTCGGGAATCTTGATGGTGCGCTGTTTGTTACATAATGAGACATGTCTCGCTATGTTTCTGTCCCATCAGGAAAACTGGCTTTTTGTCGTTCCGGGATGTCCAGAAATAGCTGGAATGCTTGAGAGGACAGCGTTGGTACGTCAATTGAGATGTATATCCGAAGTCTAGGGTGCCATCACCCAGCGTCGCAGAAATTCTCGAAAGTGACAACGGTCATTTGATGTTCTATCACGAATCAACTATTATATTTGTAGCATTGGGTGTACGTGCGTAGACCGCTACGCCGACAACACTCGCCGCGAAGGAGTGGAAGAAAGGTAGAGTTGTATGAACACTGGTCAGACTATACTCACGATCGTCGCCCTTGTGCTCCTGGGTACAAACGTCGTCAGCGTGAACAGGACGTTTACGCAGCACGGGGCCGTTCTCCAGCAGACCGAGATTGGACTGTTCGCAGTATCGCTTGCCACATCCCTTCTTGAAGAAGCCCGCGGCAAAGCGTTCGACAGGTACTCCCTCGTCGGCTTTCCACAATTCTTAACCCAATTGACGCCGTACGATTCCCTCGGCCCGGAAGCGGGTGAGCTCCGTGACGACTACAACGATTTCGACGACTACAACTGGATGAAGCTTGGCCCCAACCGAGATAGTGTCGTTGTCAGGGCTGACACCATCAGGATCCTGGACGTAGACACATTTCTACGGTGGTCAAAAGTTTGCTACGTCGATACCACCGACCCAAATACTTACAGGGCCAACAGGACGTGGATGAAGAGGCTTACCGTCTACGTTAAGGGGGGCGCTTCGCAAGACACGATCCAGCTTTCATACCTTTTCAGTAACTGGTCATTCAGGTGATATATGGGAACGACTACCATATTCGACATCATCACATCGACGGTCATCGGGGCCTTGCTTCTGCTGATGGCGCTGCGGCTGAATGCTCAGGCCATCGAGACAAATGCCCTCTACCAGAACAATCTCAATCTGCAGCAGGGAATGGTTGCGCTGGTCGACATCGTTGAAAATGACTTCCGGAAAATCGGCTACTGCAAGGACTTTACCAAGATCAGTCCGCCAAACATTGCCATCGTCTCCGCAGATTCCCTTAGCATCAAATTCCTTACAGACATTCCGTCGAGTCCCACCGACTTCGGTGATGGAATTGTCGACACCATTTGGTACTATACCGGCTCCACCGGCAGCAACCCGAACAACCCGAGGGAAAAGCCCCTCTATCGCGTGATCAACGGAAACACGGCGCAGGGTTGGAACCTTGGTGTCACGCGGTTTGCTCTTCGCTATTACGACGCCCTGGGCGATACTCTCACATTTCCAATCTCGGACTCAAAGCTTATCTATACGCTTGAGATCAATATTTCGCTCGAGAGCCCCGCGCCACTGACGCAGATCCAATACACCGACAGCGTGGCGGCTCAAGAAGACTTCAAAGTATACTGGAAACAAATCCGGCTCGCATCGCGCAACCTGCGAAACCGATAGCAATAGGAGCATACCATGGGACGATCGTCACTCATTATGGTCTTGGGCTTTACGACAGCCCTGCTTATGATCGGTTCGAACATCTCCAAAGTATCTACAGCGGGGATGGAGAACTACACAGGCTACAACAACTCGGCCATCGCACACGCCATAGCGGGGGCTGGAATGAACCTAGCCTCACGTGCAATTTTTGAAAATCGACTCTGGCGCACCGGCTTTTCCAATAAGAATTTTGGTGGCGGCGTGTTCAACGTCACGGTGGAAGATGTTGGAAGCAACAACAGGGTGATGATGACCTCTACGGCAACCTTTTCCGGTACCACACGCGTTGTGGGTTGTGTGCTCCAACCAAGCACTTTTTCGAGATACACCTACTACAGCACCGACGACCAAAACGGTTACTGGGTCGGCGGTGACACCATCTGGGGACCATTCCATTGCAACAAAACTCTGAACGTGGCCTACGTCAATGGCGGCAGCCCTGTGTTCATGCAACGCGCAACGTGCCTGAACGGGATCAAAAACTATAATAACGCCCACCCAGTTTTCAAGGGTGGGTATGACAGTGGTGTGAACGTCCAGCTCCCGGGTGGTTTTGATACACTCAGACATGCGGCGAGCACGGGGGGCAAGTGGCTTCAGATGTTCGGTAACCAGCCGGTCTTCATACAGTTCAACGCCGATGGGACGGTAACGTGGAGAATTGACGGCAATGAAGACTGGACTGGCGGCGGTTGGACGACCGAGCCGCTTACATCATTCGCTCCAAACGGCGCTGTGTGGGTTAATGAAAACAGACTGCACATCAAGGGTGTGTTGAACGGCAGGGTGACGGTTGGCGCCAAGCTGGACATCTATATCGACAATGATCTTACTTACGCTGCGGATCCCCGGCTTGGCTACTCGAACGATATGCTTGGTCTTGTAGCAGAGCATACGTTGTACATCAGTGACAATGCAGAAAACCACGGTCCCAACAACGACTTCACCCTCATGGGTTCCATATTCTCACGGACAGACGGCCTGTGGGCTGAACACTACAATACGCGCCAGGTCGAAGGAAAGTTGATAACGGTTGGCGGGCAGATATCGAAGTTCGGCGGGTACACGGGTCAGTTTTCTGGCAATACGATCATTAACGGTTTCTTGCCGGGGGGCACATACTACGACGATCGATTGATGAATGACGCTCCACCAAGTTTCCCGACAACGGGGAACTTTGAGGTCGTTTCGTGGTTTGAATAGGGGCCAACCTAAAGACCAGAGAAGAACCTCGCTCAAAAGTTTTTCCTACAAAATATAGACCGCAGGGCACGCCAAGTGTATGTCAATCCCACTAAGGGGTGGCGCGCGCATGGTATTGCTGTTTTCTTTTTGTACCTTTGGTGTAGCAGCTTTTGCGAGCAACTTTGGGCTGCAGTGCGGGAAGGAAGTAGAATGATCTTTCGAAATTGATATTTCCAAAGCCAGGCACCTTTCTCGTACAACTGATGTCATGGGGAAGCGGGTGCGAGAGAGGATTTCAACGTGATTGGGAAACATATTCAGGTCGTATCGCACGATGTGCGCGACCATTAGAGAAAGGAACCACCCATGGGACGTTCGTCACTGATTATGGTTTTGGGTTTCACAACAGCACTGCTGATGATCGGTTCGAACATTACCAAAGTATCTACCGCGGCGATGGAGAACTACACATCCTACAACAACTCCGCCATAGCACACACTATAGCAGGGGCTGGAATGAACCTAGCCTCACGTGCGATTTTTGAAAATCGACTCTGGCGCACCGGCTTTTCCAACAAGACTTTCGGCGGCGGCACGTTCAACGTCACGGTGGAAGACGTTGGAGTCAACAACAGGGTGAAGATGACATCAACAGCGGTCTTTTCCGGTACCACACGCGTTGTGGCTTGTGTACTCCAACCAAGCACTTTTTCAAGATACACTTACTACAGCACCGACGACGTAAATGGTTACTGGGTCGGCGGTGACACCATCTGGGGACCATTCCATTGCAACAACACTTTGAACGTGGCCTACACCAATGGCGGCAGCCCCGTGTTCATGCAACGCGCAACGAGTCTGAAAGGGATCAAAAACTATGGTAACGCCCACCCGGTATTCAAGGGGGGGTATGACAGCGGTGTCGATGTCCAGCTCCCTGGTGATTTTGATACACTCAAACACGCAGCACAAACGGGGGGCAAGTGGCTTGAGATGCACGGTAGCCAGCCGGTCTTCATACAGTTTAACAGTGATGGGACGGTAACGTGGAGGATTGACGGCGATGAAGACTGGACCGGCGGAGGTTGGACGACCGAGCCGCTTACATCGTTCGCTCCAAACGGCGCCGTATGGGTTAATGAAAACAAGCTGCACATCAAGGGTGTGTTGAACGGCAGGGTGACGATTGGTGCCAAGAGAGACGTCTATATCGACAATGATCTTATTTACGCTGCAGATCCACGAGTTGGCTACTCGGACGATCTGCTCGGTCTCGTAGCCGAGAGGACGCTGTGGATCAGCGACAATGCAGATAACCGCGGTCCCAACAACACTTTCACCCTCATGGGTTCAATATTCTCTCGGACAGACGGTCTCTGGGCGGAACACTACAACTCTCGCCCCGTTGAAGGAAAAATGACAACGGTTGGCGGGCAGATATCGAAGATCGGCGGGTACACGGGTCAGTTTTCTGGTAATTCGATCATTAACGGTTTCCTACCGGGGGGGACATACTACGATGACCGCCTGATGAATGACGCTCCACCATTTTTCCCGACAACGGGGAACTTTGAGGTTGTTTCGTGGTTTGAATAGAGAGCACCACGTTTCTCTGTATCCGGGTTATCGCGTAGGATAGGATTTTCGTTTTGACGGACTCCGGGAGGTAGTCCAGAAACCTGGCATATCGCGGCACATAATCATTGCACCGGTAGGAGGGGTGAGCGGCATGGGTCGGTCTGCACTGATCATGGTTTTGGGTTTCACAACAGTGCTGATGATGATCGGTTCGAACATTTCCAATGTTTCGAACTCAGCGATGGATAACTACACGTACTACTACAACTCAGCTATGGCGCACAGCCTGGCTGGAGCTGGCATGAACCTCGCCTCCCGGGCGATCTTCGAGAATCCGCTCTGGCGCGCTGGGTTTTCCAACAAAGCTTTCGGCGGCGGCACCTTCAACGTCCAGGTGGAAGACCTTGGAGGCAACCAGGTGAAGATGACGTCCACAGCAACCTTTTCCGGTACCACGGGCGTTGTCGCCTGCGTACTCCAACCGAGCAGTTTTTCAAGATTCAACTACTACAGCGTCACAGACCAAAACGGGTACTGGATCACCGGTGACACCATCTGGGGACCGTTCCACTGCAACAACACTCTGAACGTGGCCGGCAATCCTGTGTTCATGCAGCGTGCCACGAGTCTGAACGGTATCAATAACTATCAAGGGCTGGCACACCCGGTTTTCAAGGGGGGGTATGACAGCGGTGTGAATGTCACTCTTCCGGCAAACTTATCGCCATTGCAGACAGCGGCACAGTCAGGGGGCAAGTATTTCACCGGTGCCGGTGGCGACGTATTCATTCAATTCAACAGCGATGGGACGGTGACGTGGAGGCTGGGAGGGGCGGCAGATTGGACCGGTGGAGGTTGGTCGACAACTCCGATAACTTCATTTTCTCCAAACGGAGCTGTCTATCTGACAGGTGCAAACCTCCACGTCAAAGGAACGGTTCACAGAGTAATGACGGTCGGTGTCGGCGGCACGACAGGAAGTGCCACGGAAGGCAATATATGGCTTGACGATGACGTCGTGTACAAGGATGACCCTCGCGTAGGATACTCAACCGATATGTTGGGTCTCGTTGCCGAGAACAAGCTTTGGATCACCGACAACACGAACAATCGCGGACCGAACAACGATTTTATCTTGATGGCCTCAGTTTTCTCGAGGACGGATGGGTTGTGGGCTCAGAACTACGGTTCCAGGGGGGTCGAAGGAAAGTTGACGACAGTTGGTGGAACGATTCAAAATATCGGCGGCTACACGGGTGTTTTCTCGGGTGGTAATCCACCGACGGTCATCCATGGTTTCATGCCAGGCGGATCATACTACGATGATCGTCTGATGAACGACGCTCCGCCGTTCTTCCCGACGACAGGCAACTTCGAGGTTGTTTCGTGGTTTGAATAGCAATTCTCCTTTTTGGCTCAACTCCAAAGATCGCCGCGAGGCGATCTTTTTTTGCCCAATCGCAGCAAACCCTGCCTTGCCCTTCTACGGAAGGAACATTACATTCTGCCTACAAGAAGCGTTTCCCCCCGCTAACGTGTGGTTTGCCAGCATCATCCATGCGTGTGTGCGCAGCGCCATCAATGTTGTCGCCGAATTCTGCCATCTTGTGCTGAAGTCGCAACGACAAATTGTGTCGTCAGAGGGATTGTCGAAGATTTTTGTGCAGATTTTGGGTATTATGGCCGCGCCGCAGGCGAGACCATCACACATCAGACGAAATGCGAACATCTACATCGATATATGATTTGGTGACTCCGGCAGTCCTTATCGATCATGGCATTCTCGAACGGAATCTCACGAGGATGCAGGATCGCGCGAACTCTCTCGGTGTCACCCTGCGGCCGCATATCAAGACACACAAATGCGTCGAGATCGCGAATCATCAGCTGGAGTTGGGTGCACGCGGCATCACCGTTTCGACAGTCTATGAGCTTGAGCATTTTATTGCTGCGGGGTTCAACGACATCACCTGGGCATTTCCTCTCGTTCCGGCTCACGTCAGTCGTGTTGTCGAGCTCAACGAGAAAGCGACGGTTCGTCTCGTCATCGACAGCTTGGAGATGGTTGATCGTCTGGAGGCCATCGAACGGTCTGGCAGCGAGCGCTTCCACGTCTGGCTGAAAGTCGATTGCGGCTACCTCCGTGCAGGCGTTGACCCCAAGTCTCCGCTTGCTGAACAACTGGTCCGTGTCTTGAATGACTGCAGAAACATCATTTTCGATGGCATCCTTACTCACGCCGGGCATTCGTACGAAGCCCGCAACCGGGACGAGGTCTTTGCCGTGGCCGAGCAGGAGCGGAATGTGATGGTGGAATTCGCTGAGCGGATGAGAAACCGCGGTTACAAGGTTCCCATGGTCAGCGTTGGCTCAACACCAACTATGTCGGTCATTGAAAACCTTGAAGGCGTCAACGAAATGCGGCCAGGGAACTATGCGTTCTATGACTATACCCAAGTGATGCTTGGCATGTGCGGTGTCTCCGATTGTGCACTCACTGTCATGGCGACGATCGTTTCACATCAACCCGGTGCTCCGTACTTTATTACTGATTCCGGGGCTCTCGCTCTTTCGAAGGACCTCGGCCCGACCCATATCAGCAACGACATGGACATCGGTATCGTGTTTGAGGATTACGAACGCAAGCGCCTTCATCCGCACGTGCACATGAAAATCCTCTCCCAGGAGCACGGGAAAGTGCTGATATCAAACCCCCAAACCATTGCTGACAACTTCAAGGTCGGAGACAAGATCCGGGTCCTCGAACACCACTCCTGCCTGACGGCTGCAAACTTCGACCACTACTACGTTGTGCGCGGCGACGAGGTTATCGACCGCTGGAAGATCCTCCGCGGTAGACTCTAGAACAGTCCGACCGCGCTGTCATGCGTCAGTACAGATTGTTCTGACGGAGTCAAGCACGCGCAGCTCTCTGCAACCGCGACGAACGTATCTACTCCCCGAGTCCAGAAAATTTCCGGCGCCTTCTCCCGGGAATTCATAGACTTTTTGGATCTTTCGTGGTATCTTCCAGCAACTTCAGGGATTCAAAGGCTATTCGATGAGCGGCGACAATTTCAATTTCATCTATCTGTCCGAGATTTTGCATCTGCCGATTTTCAACGCTACAAGCGGAGTGAAGATTGGTAAGATTGTTGACCTTGCCGCGCGCACGAGCCACGTCTATCCAAAAATCACGGCGATCATTGCCCTGATGCGGGGTTCATTGGAACCCGTGTACATCCCATGGAATCACGTCCGGCTCACGGTATTCAAGAAGCATGTGACAGTGGACTATCCATTTGATACTGATCAGGCCGGCTCAGAGTCGATCGAGAACGAGATTCTGCTGAAACAGACCTTTCTCGACAAGCAGATCATTTCTACGTCTGGCTATAAATTGGTCCGCGTGAACGATTTGCAGTTGCTCATCGACAACTCCTCAAAGGAAAATCCCAATCTCTGGCTTGTGCATATCGATATCGGTTTCAAGGGATTGTTGCGGCGACTGGGGTGGCTGAATGTGATCAATCCGATTTTCAACTGGTTCTTTGCTCGCGAGATCAATGACAAGTTTCTGACCTGGAAAAACGTGCAGCCGACAACAGCGACCAACGTCAACGGTTCGGTTGTCTTGAAAGCGGACTCCTCAAAGCTTTCTTCCATTCTCCCCGCGGATCTCGCGGACATCCTTGAAGATCTCGGGACCGATGAACGAACATCGCTTCTCGAATCGATCAGTCCTGCCATCGCCGCTGCAACGCTTCAGGAGATGCCCATGAATCTTCGCGTCCAACTTGCCGAATCGCTGGACAACGATCACCTTGCGAGCATCATCACGGAAATGGAGATGGACGAGACGGTCGACTTGCTGGACGAACTTCTCGCGGAAAAGCGTGAGGCCGTTTTTGCTCTTCTCACCAAAGAGCGCGTTGACGAAATTCATGACCTTTCCAGAATGTCGGCATCCGGCGTTGGGGGTATCATGAATACGAACTTCATCACTGTGAAGGAAACACAGACTGTCCGGGAAGTGATGAAGGTCGTGAAAGAGGAGACGAAACGAGCGGAGCTTCTCTACTACGTTTACGTTATCGACGAGGAGGAGCGACTCAAAGGACTTGTCACACTGCGGCAGCTGCTGTCGACGAAGGGAACAACGCCCATCGCCACGATCATGCGCGGCAACATCGTCTCCGTGCGGGTTGATTCCAGCATCAAGAAAATGGCACAACTCTTCTTCAAGTATAAGTTCGATGCTATTCCTGTCGTTGACGATGACGACAAGCTTCAGGGTTTCATTACCATCGGCGATACGCTCGACGCGGTGTTCCCCGAAGTAAAACAGGCGGCTGAGGGATAATATGCGCTTCCTCCAAAGAATGAAAGAGCAGCCGATGTTCCGCAACCTGCTGATCTTCCTCAGCGTCCTGGGGCCGGGCATCATCACGGGGAGCGTCGACAATGACGCAGGCGGAATCACCACGTACTCGGTGGCCGGAGCGAACTATGGGTATCGACTCCTTTGGACACTTCTGCCGTCGTTCATTGCGTTGCTGACAGTGCAAGAGATGAACGCCCGCATGGGGATCGTCACAGGGAAGGGGCTTGCAGATCTTATCCGCGAGAACTTTGGTGTTCGGATTACCTTCTATATTTTTGTCTTGCTCTTGATTGCCGATATTGGCAATACCGCGACGGAGTTTGCAGGTGTTGCGGGAAGCCTGATGGTCTTCAACGTAGACAAGAACATCTCCGTGCCACTCGCTGCCATTGCTGTCTGGGTTCTTGTTGTCAAGGGAAATTACAAGATCTCCGAGAAGATCTTTCTCTTGTTCAGTGTGTTCCTTCTCTCCTATATCATATCGGCAGTTCTGGCCAAACCGAATTGGGGTGAGATCGGAAAAGCAATGCTGGCGCCCACCGTTCAGTGGGATACCCCGTACATCGCCACAGTGCTGGGATTGGTGGGAACGACGGTGGCCCCATGGATGCAGTTCTATATGCAATCCTCCGTCATCGAAAAGGGAATCAAGATTGCTGATTACAAGTACACAGTTTGGGATGTTGTTGTCGGTTGCGTGATAACCGTTGTCGTTGCGTTCTTTATTATTGTTTCGTGCGCCGCGACGCTCCACGTCAACAACGTACAGATTATCGAGGCAAAGGACGCCGCCATGTCGCTGAAGCCGTTTGCCGGAGTCCTCGCTTCCCAGGTCTTTGCGTTCGGTTTGTTCGTGGCCTCTGTGTTCTCTGCGGCGATTTTGCCATTGGCAACTGCCTTTTTCATTTGCGAAGCATTTGGCTTCGAGGCCGGCATCGACAAGAAGTTCTCCGATGCTCCTCAGTTCTATGCATTGTTCACATTCACGATGTTGATCGCTGTTGGCATTATCTTGCTCCCGAACGCTCCCCTGATTGCCATTACGATCTGGACGCAGGTCTTGAACGCGATCCTCCTCCCTGTGGTTCTCATCTGTATGATGCTGATCATCAACAAGACAGAGATCATGGGGGAGTACATAAACAAGCGCTATCAGAATGTGATCGGATGGACGACATCCATTGTGCTTATCATTCTCAGCACTGTTTTATTGATCTCCGGCATCTTCGGTAGTTAAAGAACACAACAAGCGACGGTATCACCTGACCTTTCAGATTCTTTCACAATCCATTCAGATCCTATGCCCATAACCGATCTCTCTCAGAAGACTGTGTTCATAACCGGCGCCAGCAGCGGCATCGGCCTTGCGTGCGCCTACGCATTCGCCCGTCACGATGCGCGCCTCATTATTTCCGCACGGCGCAAAGAACGCATCGAAGCTCTGGCGCAGGAACTCAATCGGGTCCATGACACCGAAGTGTTCACTATTCAACTCGACGTCAGGAATCAACCGGCGGTGGAAAAGGCGGTGCATGACCTTCCGGCGAACTGGAAGGACATTGACGTGCTTGTGAACAACGCAGGACTGAGCCGCGGGCTCGACAAGCTCCACGAAGGGAAACTCGAAGACTGGGAGGAAATGATTGATACGAACATCAAGGGGCTGCTGTATGTGAGCCGTGCCGTTATTCCCGGCATGGTTGCGCGGGGGAAGGGAACCATCATCAACATCGGCTCCATCGCCGGCCACGAGGTCTATCCCGGCGGAAATGTTTACTGTGCAACGAAATTTGCCGTCGATGCCTTGACGCGGGGCTTGCGCCACGACCTTGTTGACACACCGATCCGTGTCTGCACCGTTGATCCGGGGCTCGTTGAAACAGAATTCAGCTCTGTGCGCTTCCGAGGCAACGAACAGCGGGCGAAAACAGTCTACCAGAATTTCTCTCCACTGACCGGAGCCGACGTCGCGGATGCTGTTCTCTATTGCGCATCACGGCCACCACACGTGCAAATCGCGGAAATGATCATCCTCCCCACCAATCAAGCATCCACAACGCTTGTGCATCGCGCTCCTCCAACGAAGTAAGGGCGGAACTGTTTGGCTTGTGCCACGCGCCTGCGAGGTGCGTGGCACTCGCTTTTTTATACACCCACTTGATGAGCAGTTTTGCGGCACCGCTTTGATTTTGAAAGGCATATCGCTAACTTTGGAATAGTTTCCTGAAGGAGAAGACATGCAGGAGGTTTCCGAAACGAAGGGGCGAACATCTGATCGCGCAGCGATGGAACTTGAGAGTTACTTCGAGCCATTCCGCCGTAATACGGTCGGTTATCATCAGCCGTTCCAAACGCCGTACGGTGAAAAGCGGATTATCTATGCCGATTGGACCGCAAGCGGTCGATTGTATGGACCGATTGAAAGCAAGATGCGCGACGTTTTCGGGCCTTTCCTTGGCAACACCCACACGGAAACGAACGTGACCGGCACGTCGATGACCCAGGCGTACCGCCTCGCTCATCAGATTATCAAGAAACATGTGAACGCGGGACCGAATGATGTACTGCTGTTTTCCGGTTTTGGGATGACGGCCGCCATCTGCAAGCTCCAGCGAATGCTCGGCCTCAAGGTCCCAGAACAACTGGATCAGTATGTTTCGATTCCTGCAGAACTGAAGCCTGTTGTTTTTGTCACACACATGGAGCACCATTCCAATCAAACTTCGTGGTATGAGACACTCGCTGACGTTTGCGTGATTAAACCCACCAGCGAAGGGCTCGTCGACATCGATGATCTCAGGGCGCTCCTGAACGAGCATCGAAACCGCAAACTGAAGATCGGTTCGTTCACCGCCTGTTCAAACGTGACGGGCATTCAGACTCCATATCATGCCATGGCGAAGATCATGCACGAACACGGAGGACTGGCCTTCGTCGACTTCGCAGCATCCGCTCCGTACGTGCCCATCAACATGCACCCTGCAGATCCAGCTGAAAGAATCGATGCCATCTTCTTTTCTCCGCACAAGTTCCTTGGTGGACCCGGAGGATCGGGGGTGTTGGTCTTCGACTCAAACTTGTACCATCTCCGATCCCCTGACCAGCCTGGAGGCGGGACCGTTCTCTGGACGAACCCCTGGGGAGAGTACAGCTACAAACCAGACATTGAAGAACGTGAGGATGGCGGCACACCCGGGTTTCTGCAAGCGATCCGGGCTGCGCTTGCAATTGAGCTCAAGGAGCAGATGAATTCCGAGAAGATGCTCCTCCGCGAGGAACAACTTGTGAAAAGATTTTTCCACGGATTGCGGGAAATTCCCGGGCTGACGATCCTGGCGGATATCCTAGAGAAGCGTCTTGGCATTCTTTCCTTCTATTTCGAGGGGATACACTACAATTTGGTTGCCAAACTACTCAACGACAGGTATGGTATTCAAGTGCGCGGTGGCTGTTCGTGTGCTGGAACGTACGGCCATTACCTGCTCCATGTCGACCACTACACTTCAAAGCGGATTACCGACAAGATCAGTGATGGAGACTTCTCCACGAAACCGGGGTGGGTACGACTCTCCGTTCACCCGACCACAACGGACGAAGAGGTTGCTTACATCATCGACGCATTGCGGGAAACCGGACGGAACGCAAACAACTGGGCGCAGGAGTACAACTACGACTCACATACAAACGAGTACCAACACAAGTCAGGCGACACCGAGCTACAGCAAACCATTCAACAGTGGTTTAAACTCTAGCAGAAGTCGCGTTCAGCAGCCCGGACTTGTCGAGAACGTCGGCCAAGAGTCCGGATGGCCCCTTCTCAGCCGGTAGTCTGAAGCACATTCCTATTCTCGATATCAATTTCCCTCTGCTTGCATCTCTCACACAAGAACTTGTACATTCGTTTCACAACCAAGCACCGTCACATCACCATACCTCAGGGAGGTTCTCGTTTGAACATCTATCCGCTTGCCCGTTTCGTCACCGCACTCATGGCGATTGTTACCTTCGGTTCTGCGGTCTCTGCCCAAACCAAACCCGCGACTTTCTACGTTTCTCCGGTTGGTGATGATTCGTGGTCAGGGACGCTGGCTTTTGCAAACAGGAATCTGACCGATGGACCATTCGCCACTCCCGAACGCGCCCGCGATGCCATCCGTGAAATGAAAAAGAAGGGAACATTTCCGCGCGGCGGAGCGAACGTGGTTCTTCGAGAAGGGACATACACATTCTCCCGAACGTTAAGATTCTCCGCGGAAGATTCAGGCGCAAGTGATGCTCCCATCGAGTGGACAGTCTCTCCGGGGGAATCAGTGACCCTTTCCGGGAGCAAGGATGTGACAGGATTTCATCCGATCACTGATCCGGCTGTACAGAAAAGAATAGATGCACAGGGGCGCGGGAAAGTCCTCGTGACGAATCTGCGGGGGCAGGGGATATCCGACTTTGGTGAAATTTCACAGCGCGGAAATCCCGGGATAGAACTTTTCTTCAAAGGAAACCGCATGACGGTGGCCCGCTGGCCGAATGCAGAGTGGCTTCATATCGCCAATGTTCCGCAGACGGGAAGCCGACTCTTCAACAAAGGGTTGGAGAGGGAGAAGCGATTCGACGGCGTTCCCGTCGGCCGGCACTACGGACGAATCACCTACGATGGCGACCGACCAAAGCGATGGTCTGGCGACAATGAAGTCTATCTGCACGGTTACTGGACGTTTGACTGGAGTGATTCGTACCAAAAAGCACAATCCATTGACACCGCGGCCAAAGAAATCACACTTCAAGAGCCCCATCATTGGTACGGTTACACGAAAAACCAGCGCTATTATTTCCTGAACATCCTTGAGGAGCTGGATATTCCGGGTGAGTGGTATCTCGACCGGAAGAACGGGCTCCTCTATTTCTGGCCGCCGGAACCGATCGACAATGGGGCGGTCTCCGTCTCTCTACTTGATCAACCCTTGATCTCTCTTGAGAACGCATCCTTCATTACGCTATCCGGGTTCATCTTCGAGCACAGCAGGTCAAACGGTGTCACAATGTCCGGGGGAAGCCACAATCTTATTGCCGGATGCACATTTCGTTTTCTCGGGAGCGATGCTGTAGTCATCGACGGTGGAATCGATAACGGCATTCAGAGCTGCGATCTTTATGAACTTTCCTTTGGTGGTGTACGCCTGAAGGGCGGGGATCGAAAGACTCTTGTGCCCGCCGGGAGTTTTGCTGTGAACAATCACATTCACCACTACAGCTCATGGGTCAGAACGGGACAGTACGCTCTTTTGCTTGAGGGGGTTGGAGAGCGTGTTCAGCACAATCTCATCCACGATGCACCCCATGAGGCTATTACCCTGCGGGGGAACGACCATTTGATTGAATTCAACGAAGTGTATCGCGTCTGTCAGGAAACCGGGGATGCCGGAGCCTTCCATACGGGCCGTGACTGGACGTGGAGAGGCAATGTTATCCGCTACAACTATTTCCACCACCTCCTCGGACCCGGCCTCCATGGGGTGATGGGGGTATATCTCGACGATTGGGCTAGTGGGTTCATGGTATTCGGGAACGTGTTTTATAGATCCGGCCGCTCGGCAATGATTGGCGGCGGACGCGACAACACCATCGAGAACAATGTTTTCATAGAATGCCGCCCCTCAGTTCATGTGGACGCCCGTGGACTTAGCTGGGCAGGATATTTTTTTGATGGAACGCAGCCGATAATGTTCGAAAACTTGAAGGAATACAAGTATCGTGAGGCACCCTACAGCGCACGGTACCCAGAACTCCTGACGCTGGACGAGGGGAATCCCGCGCTTCCCAAGGGAAACAAAATCATTCGCAATATTTCTTACGGTGGACGATGGCTTGATATCTATGACGCCAATTCCTTCGACTTCTCCATCGTCACTATGAAAGACAACGTGATTGCTGATTCCCTCATCTGCCGACGGCTCGAAAAAGGCAAAACGGGATGGGACCCGTACTATCTGGATATTGATACAAAAGATGGCTATGTACTTCTTACAAACGCCGATGAAGCAATCAAACAGGAGTTCAAAGGAAATACGTTTCTCTCGACGGACCCGGGGTTTGTGGATTTGAGGGGTCTGGATTTTCGGCTCAACGGCTCATCTCCTGCAATGGCACTCGGATTCAAGCCAATTCCTTTTGACAAGATCGGTCTGCAGGTTGACAGGTTCCGCCGAACGTTGCCAACGCGGACTCCATAGAATTTGAATTGAGGCACCACTTCCTAATCGTCACGCATTGAAGAAAGGCAGACGTTATGAGCGTTCAACACGCCGAAAAGATGTTGGAGACGGCACGGGCCATTATGAAAGATGCGGACTATTGTTTCTTGATGACCCATGGGGATTCCGGAGAGATCAATGCGCGGTTGATGCATCCGTTTGAGCCCGATGCAGAATTCAACGTGTATCTTGGTGCCAGTCCGAACTCGCGCAAGGCGAGAGAGATTCTCAAGCAAAACAATGTGACGCTCTCATTTCTCAATCCCCGCAGCACGGCGTATGTCACGCTTGTCGGCACAGCGACTCTTGAGAATGACGCAGCGTTGAAACGGAAATACTGGAGAGCGTATTGGACCGACATGTACCCCGGCGGGCCGGAGAACAGCGAGTATGTTCTGATCAAAATCGTTCCGTACCGGCTTGAGTTCATGAACTTCTCAAACGCCGCGCTCCCGCAACCGTACGGTCTGAAGCCGAATGGTCTGCTGCGATCAAAAGGCGGGGCCTGGACTGAGATCGAATCACGCGATGCATTGTAAGCCCGACGAAAGACCAATCAACTCTGACTGAAGAATTCTGAAAGTCCTTCCCGATGTGCAAGAAAATCGTTTTGTCCTTTTTTCTCTTTGCCTTCCTGGCGCTGCTCATTGGCTGCAGCACGAAGCAAAAGGAACAACCTAAAAAGCGAATTGCAGGAATCGTTTTCCAGGAAGACCAGTTCTTTCGGTTGATTCTCTTTGGCATGCGGGATGCCGCCACGAAAAATGGCGCAGAGCTGCTTGAGGCAAACAGCGACGGCAAGCCGGATAAGGAAGTCCAGCTTATCAACACGTACATCGCGAACAACGTCGATGCAATCGTCATTTCTCCCCTCAGTGCAAAGGCGTCGATAAGTGCTTTGACCCGCGCACACGAAAAGGGTATTGTTATCGTAACGTACAACACCACCGTGGAGGGCGACGCTCCAGCGTCCTTTGTCGAGAGCGATCAGTCAGATCTGGGGGCATCAACCGGACGGGCTGCGCGTGCGTACGTTGAAAGCAAGCTTGGCGGCAAAGCCCAGGTTGCTATTATCTCAGGGCGATCACAGATACCGGAGCAAGCCAACATGCGGATTGGCGGCTTCCAAAGCGAAATCACAAAACTTCCTGGGGTCAGGATTGTGGCTGATCAGGATGCCTGGCTTGCCGAGCAGGCCGTAAAAAAGGTCGGCGATATTCTGACCGCCCATCCTAATGTTGACATCGTCTGGGCGGCGAATGAAGGTGGAACCGTTGGGGCTGTCATGGCTGTAAAGAATGCTGGCAAAGCCGGTAAGGTTGCTGTCTTCGGCACAGACAACAGTGAGCAGCTTTCGAATTTTCTCCTGGACGATGACCACATTCTACAGGCGGTCACGGGTCAGAGACCCTTCGATATCGGATCCAAGGCTGTTGAAGCTGCAATCAACGTCCTGAAAGGTCAGCAGGTTGAGAAGAAGGTTTCTCTCCCGGGAGTTCTGCTCTCACGGGACAAGCCCGAGGAAGTGAAACAATTCAAAGTGCATCTGAAGCAGCTGACACAGTAGCCAAATCACATCCGACCGCACCAAACCTTGTCATTCTGAACTATCAACACTACAGAGAGCACCGTCATGGTTCGAAAGACCCTTCTCCTGGCACTCCCCCTCATCGTTGGTCTTTGCTTCAACGGTTGTAGCACCAAACAGAAAGAGCCCGCGAAAAAGCGAATCGCAGGGATCGTCTTCCAGGAAGATCAGTTCTTCCGGCTTGTTCTCTTCGGGATGCGCGATGCGGCAAAGAAAAATGGTGTCGAGCTGCTGGAAGCCAACAGCGCCAACAAGCCCGACAAGGAAGACCAGTTGATCAATACTTACATTGCGAACAACGTTGATGCAATCGTTATCGCGCCGCTAAGCGCGAAATCCTCCGTTAGCGCTCTCGAACGTGCGCGGCAAAAGGGAATCACTATTGTCACCCATAATATGACACTGGAAAGCGATCTCGCGGCCGCATCGATTGAGAGCGATCAGTTCGATATTGGTGCCTCGACCGGGAGAGCAGCCCGCGCGTACATCGAAAGCGAGCTTGGCGGAAAAGCCACGTGGCCATCATAGCATTTCAATCTCAGTTGCCGGAACAAAGCTCGTTGCGGACGAATGGTTTCAAAAGTGAAATCACCAAACTGCCGGGCGTCATGATCGTCTCCGAGCAGGATGCATGGCTCGCCGAACAGGCTGTCAAGAAAGTGGGCGATGTCCTGACCGCCAACCCCGGTGTGAATATCGTGTACTCGGCCAACGAGGGGGGCACGGTGGGGGCCGTCATGGCAGTAAAGAATGCAGGCAAGGCCGGCAACGTCGCCGTGTTTGGCACCGATACCAGTGAACAGCTCGCGGATTTCCTTTTGGATGACTCCAACATTCTCCAGGCAATTACCGGTCAACGCCCTTTTGAAATTGGATCGATGGCCGTGGAGGCAGCAGTAAAAGTCCTGAAAGGCGAAAAAGTCGAGAAGAGAGTGTCCCTGCCCGGATTTCTTCTGACGAGGGAGAAGCCGGATGAGATAAGACAATTCAAAGATCGCCTGAAAGAACTGAGCAAATAGTCCATCCACCTCCAGCATGAGCACACCGGCCCACAGTCTTCAGACGCACTCACTGCGTAAAGAGTATCCTGGTACGG
Source organism: Bacteroidota bacterium (assembly GCA_041480785.1). Classification (GTDB taxonomy): domain Bacteria; phylum Bacteroidota; class Ignavibacteria; order UBA10030; family UBA10030; genus UBA9647. The sequence goes on from JBGPAN010000004.1 coordinate 20,275, forward strand.
TTGCTCTTAATGATGTCAGTGTCTCTTTTATCGGTGGCAAGATTCACGCCTTGATCGGGAAGAATGGCGCCGGCAAAAGCACCCTTGTCAAGATCATCGCCGGCGCAACACGACCCACCCGCGGATCAATTCTTGTCGATGGACTTGAAGTCTCTCTCCCTTCGCCGCGTCATGCTCTCGAACGCGGCATCGTCGCTGTTCACCAGGAACTCAGTCTTGTCCCCGAACTTACGGTTGCGGAGAACATTCTTCTTGGCCGACTGCCGAAAATGCGCGGCCTCGGGAATTCCATAATCGATTGGCGAAGCGTCTTTGCGCGCGCCGAGCAAATTCTTGCCGATCTTGGTATCCAGCTTGATGTACGCGAAAAAGCAAGCTCGCTAGGCATTGCACAGCAACAGGTTGTCGAAATTGCAAAGGCAATGTCGTACGAGCCTTCGATCCTTATCCTGGATGAACCAACATCCGCCCTCGCTCAGCACGAGACCGAGCGCCTCTTTGATGTTCTGAAGAAGCTCAAGATGCGTGGCGTGGTTCTCCTCTATATTACCCATCGGCTTCAGGAGCTTCGCGAAATCGCAGATACGGTCACAGCCCTCCGCAATGGGGCACTTGTCGGGACCATTGGAATTGACCAGGCGACACCCGCCGCGATTGTTCAGATGATGTTCGGAGAGGTTGTCCAACGGTCAAGGCCTGCCGACCTCATTGCCCCAACAGAGCCATTCATCGAAGTCCGATCTTTGTGCAGAAGCGGCGCGTTCCGGGATGTGAGTTTCACGGTCAACAAGGGTGAGGTCCTCGGCATTGCCGGCTTGCTTGGCTCGGGGAGGACAGAACTTCTCAGGGCAATGTTTGGGGCTGATCCCCCTGATTCCGGCGAGTTGATCATCGCAGGACAACACATCCGACCGACAAGTCCGGAGCAAATGAAAGAACTTGGCGTTGCCATGACGCCGGAGAACAGAAAAGACCAGGGCTTAGTGCAGCTTCTCAGTACCCGAATCAATCTGTGCATGTCCAGTCTCAATCAGATTGCCTACCACGGATTTCTGACTCACGCACGCGAAGAACGTCTGGTCGAACGCAACGTTCAGGAGCTCGATATCAACGTTGCTAGGATGGACGCGCCAGTAGCATTCCTCAGCGGCGGAAATCAGCAGAAGGTTGTCATTGGAAAATGGCTCAACACGAATCCCCGGCTTGTTCTTCTTGATGAACCCACCCGCGGCATCGATGTGCAGGCGAAGCAGCAAATGTTCCAGATCATCTGGGACATGAGCAAGCGCGGCATCAGTTGTCTCGTCGTGTCGAGTGAGCTGGAAGAACTTCTGGACATCTGTCACCGCATTCTGATCATGCGCTCAGGCCGCATTGTGAGTGATGTTCGGCCTTCTGAACTCTCTCTCGAGAACTTGTTTGCCGCCTGCATGAAAGAGGAAGTATGAACACCAATCCAAAGATTCAATCGTTGTTCACCAACGGGATCCTCGAGATCATCCTCGTGCTGCTCTGTGTTGTGTTGGCGGTGACAGCCTCGGGGTTTCTGACAGCCGAAAACCTTCTCAATGTCCTCCGCAATGTGTCGATGCAGGGGGTCATTGCTTTCGGGATGACGATGGTCATCATCTCAGGTGAGATTGACCTCAGTGTAGGTTCGGCGGTGGCGTTCTCGGCGTGTCTCACGGCGTTTCTCACACAGAAGCTCTCTACAGAATGGGTTTCCCTTCCGATCATGCTCGCTATCACCATCGCGATTGTTTTCGCGTTGATCATCGGTTTCTTTCTTGGTGTTTTCACCGGTTTCATGCGAACGCGTTACCAAGTACCAAGTTTCATCACGACGCTGGCTCTAATGACCGGACTGTCCGGTGCTGCCGAGTTGATCACCAATGGTTTCCCTCTCACGCCATTTCCCAACTGGTACAACTTTATTGGCGGCGGCTACCTTGCCGGCATCCCGTTCCCTGCCCTGTTGTTTCTCCTGACATTCGTCGTCCTTCAATTCCTGATGAACTATACTACATTCGGACGATCGGTGTACGCTGTTGGCGGAAACGCCGAAGCTGCAAGGCTCAGCGGCATCAACGTCAGCCGCGTGAAAATGATGGTGCTCGGCATTACCGCCTTTCTTGCGGCGCTGAGTGGAATTATGGTCTCATCAGAAATTATGTCCGGAACCGCCACAACAGCAAAAGGTTGGGAACTTGATGTGATTGCTGCCGTCATCATCGGCGGGACGAGTCTGATGGGGGGTGTCGGAAGGATCTGGGGAACGATGGTTGGTGTCGTGTTCCTTGGCATTCTCATGAACGGTATGACGCTCCTGAATGTGAGTGAATACTGGCAGCACGTTGTGCGCGGCGCCATCATTCTCGTCGCCGTTCTCCTGAATCTTCTCCAAAAGGAAAAACGGCAGCGATGAATGGTTACCAGCGGATTATGGCGGCGTTCCAAGGCAGGCATCCCGATACCGTCCCGGTGATGCTTCACAACTTCATGATGGCTGCCCGTGAAGCCGGCCTCACGATGGAGGCATTTTGTCACAACCCCCAGGAAATGGCGCGCGCATTTATTGAGGCGGTCGAGAAATATGAGTATGACGGGATCGTGATTGATGTCGATACCGTAACGCTCGCAGGTGCTGCCGGCGTGCCAATCGACTTCCCTGCGGACCAGCCCGCCGTCGCCATTGGGTGCCGCGTGCAAACGCTTGAAGAAGTGCGCGACCTCGAACCCGTAGACATTTCCCAGTACCGGGGCGTTCAGGTTTGGCTGGAAGCAACGTCTATTCTTCGCAGATATTTCGGAAACGACATTCTGATCCGGGGCAACTGCGATCAATCGCCATTTACGTTGGCGAGTCTGATCCGCGGAATGGAACCATGGATGCTCGACCTTGCCGATGAAAACCAGCACGAACTCGTGCACCGCCTTCTCGAATACTCCACGTCGCTGACGCTTCAGTTCATCCGTCTGATGTCAGAGACCGGCGCTCACATGACATCCAACGGCGATAGCACTGCCGGACCTGAATTAATATCCCCAGCCATGTTCAGAACATTTGCTCTTCCGTATGAACAAAAGATCGTTCAATGTTCCCATGAACTCCGGTTGCCATACGTACTTCATATCTGCGGCAACACAAGCCGAATCATCGACGAGATGCTCGAAACAGGATCTGACGGCCTCGAGCTGGACTATCGGACAGATGCGGCGCTCGCACGCGATAAAATGAAAGACCGCGCGGTGTTCGTTGGCAACATTGACCCGAGCGGTGTTCTCGCGCTTGGAACTCCAGGTCTTGTGGAAGAGAAAACGCGTGAGCTTCTTACGGTCTTCATGGATCTCCCCCGGTTTGTCCTTAACGCAGGTTGCGCCATTCCGCCGATGACGCCGCCGGAGAATCTGCGAGCAATGATTCATGCGGCAAGGAGCTTCTAGCGTCGATTTGAGAATTCGAAATTGGACATTCTTCATTGGATATTGTCAGGGCTTCACGAGCCAGTGCGATACATCCACCTAGACAATGTCCAATTCCCAATGCTCAATGATGAATATCGAAGTTGGTTTGTTTCACGGTGATTCCCTATGACTTCCAAAGAACGCGTCCACGCGGCGCTTGAGCGCAAACCTGTTGACCGCGTTCCTATCTTCATGTGGTTCCACCCTGAAACAACGGCTCGCCTTGCCGCGCTCGTCGAGATTCCACCGTCGTTTGTTGCAGAAGTGATGGGAAACGATGTCAGACAAACGTGGGTGAACAACAACTATGCAATGGAGGGAATCGTCCACCAGCACGAGGGGGATGGACACACTGATGTCTGGGGGATTCGCTGGAAGAAAGTAGGTGCGTTCAATCAGATCGCGACATTCCCCCTGGAGCAGGCTGCGAGAGAGGAAATTCTCGCGTATCGTTTTCCTGTTGAGCACCAGGAAGAGTTGCTGACCCAGATGTCTCCTCTGCTTCGCGATGCAGAGGATTGGTTCATCGGTTGCGATGTCTCACCCTGCGTCTTTGAGATGTACTTCCGCTTGCGTGGAATGGGCAACGTGCTGACGGATATGGCCCTCGACCCGGATCTCGCGTGCGAGATGTTCAAGCGATGCGCTGATTTCTCGATCCAGCTCGCCGGACAAGCGTGCAGGCGATATCCGCTCGATTGGCTTTGGACAGGCGATGACGTTGCCGGACAGGATGCGCTGATGATGAGCCCTGCGATGTGGCGGGAGCAGATTAAACCGCAGTTGCAGCGAGTCTTCGACGTGAGCAAGTCCGCAGGCCTCTGGCACGCGCATCACTGTTGCGGCGCTCTGAGGCCCATCATCCCGGATTTGATTGAGATGGGACTCGATGTTCTTAATCCGATTCAATGCAATTGCCCGGGCATGGATCCGCTTGAACTGAAAAAGGATTTCGGAGAGAGCCTCGCTTTCATGGGGGGTGTGGATACTGTCGATGTGCTTCCCCACGGAACGGTGAGCGATGTTCGCAGATCGACAGCCCGGCTTCTCAAAGGCATGACAGCTGACGGCGGCGGTTACATCCTCGCCGCATCGCACACAATTCCCCCAGAGACTCCCAACGACAATATTTTTGCCTTGTTTGCCGAGGCGGGGATCAGCAAAGAAGAAATATTTGATCGTGCCTCCGGTCTTCGTGGAAAAAAACTGGATGATATTCATTGAATTCTACTCCCGTTTTATTTACTTTCACCCCACACATTTCTTCCTCAACACCTTTTCCGATTGGCCAGCCATGAAACCATCATTCCGCTTCTTACCTCTTTTTCTGATTCTCTCCGTTCTACTCACAGCTGAAGGGATTTGTCAACAGCCATTGCAGGGCAAGCCCACGCGCGGCTGGTTGACTGTGGACACCATCATGCGCGATCCGAACTGGATAGGGGCTTCTCCTTCGCGCGTGTATTGGTCGGAAGATGGCGAGTCGCTCTATATTGAGCTGGGGCAAGGAGGTGCTGCTGCTGCGCGCGGCCGAGGAGCCGAGCCCGACTCTCTCTTCGTCGTCAGCGCCAAGGGTGGCACACCACGGCTCGTGACCATCGAGGAGCGCAGGCGTCTCCCTGCACGCACCGGCGTGTACAGCAAGGATTGGTCAAAGAAACTGTACACGAAAAGCGGAGACATTTTTCTCCTCGACATCCGCAGCAAGAAAGAAGTTCAGCTGACGAGCACGTCGACACCAGAATCGAGCCCGAGATTTTCCTATGATGAGCAGAAGGTTATTTTTGAGCGGGCGGGAAATCTCTTTGTGCGTGATTTGAGGACGGCCACAGAAGTGCAGATTACCAATTTTCAAGGGGGTGGCGCGTCCCAGGAGTCTCCAAGGGGACCGGTTGAAGGTCAGTTCTCGGGTTTCCAAGGACGCGGCTTATCACGAGACGCCTCACGGACGGATGCTCCAAAGTATCTCGAGAAGCAGCAGTTGGAACTCTTTGAGGTGTTGAGAGAACGAAAGGCCGAACGCGATGCACAAAAGAAATTGTCGGAGCTTCTGGATCTCAAAGGGCCCAAGCAATACAGTACCGGACAAAAATCCACGTTCGGGTTCCTTCTTTCACCAGATGAACGGTTTATCACATTCACGATGACACAGCCCCCGAGCGACATCAAGCGAACAATTGTACCGAACTACGTCACCGAAAGCGGCTATACCGAGGATATTCAAGGACGGACCAAGGTCGGAGAGCCACCGTCCGTGAACGAATTCTACGTTTACAGCATCGCTCTCGATTCCGTGGTTCAGGTCAGAGTTGATGATATCCCCGGAATCTTCCCATCGAAGCCGGCCAGGGATACCATAAGGACGAGACAACGGCCGCGGCCCGTATCATTCAATGGGCCATACTGGTCGGAAAACGCTCAGCACGCGTTTGTGCAGATCTTTTCCGACGACCACAAAGACCGATGGATTGTGCTACTCGATGTGGAAAAGGCGAAATTCACGACGGTACTTGAGCATCAGCATGACGATGCGTGGATCGGTGGACCCGGCATTCGCGGTTTCGGTGCCGGAGTCGGCTGGTTGCCCGACTCGCGGCAGATCTACTTCCAGTCCGAAGAAGATGGATGGTCACATCTGTATACTGTAACCCTCGACGGAAAAATCAAAACCCAGCTTACCAAAGGAACATTTGAAATCTATGGACCCCAGATCTCGAAAGACAAAAAGCGTTGGTATTTCACTTCAAATGAAGTACACTATGGAGAGCGTCATTTTTACTCGATGCCGCTCGAAGGAGGTCCGCGAACGCGTATCACGACGATGGAGGGACGGAACGATGTCACGCTGTCTCCTCGTGAAGACCGCGCCGCTCTCCTCTACTCGTTCAGCAACAAGATGCCCGAATTGTATCTGATGGACAACAAACCCGGTGCGAAGGCTCAGCAGATTACATTTTCCGCATCTCAGGAATTTCGTTCATATGATTGGCGCTCACCGGAGATCTTCACAATGAAAGCGCGCGACGGTGCTGCCGTCCCTGCACGACTCTACAAACCGGACCATCCCAACGGTGCTGCCGTGGTTTTTGTGCACGGGGCCGGCTATCTCCAGAATGCACACAAGTGGTGGAGTGAATACTATCACGAGTACATGTTCAACAACCTGCTCGCCGATAAAGGTTATACCGTCCTTGATATGGACTATCGGGGCAGCGCAGGATTGGGGAGAGATTGGAGAACAGCCGTTTATCGTCACATGGGTGGAAAGGATCTTGATGATGAGGTCGATGGAGCACAATGGCTGGTTCAGAATCAGGGTGTGGACCCGAAGAGAATCGGGCTTTATGGTGGGTCGTATGGTGGATTCATGACACTCATGGCACTGTTTACTGCTCCTGATGTCTTTGCGGCCGGGGCTGCCCTGCGGCCGGTCACCGATTTCGCTCATTACAATCAGGGATACACCTCTGAGATTCTCAACATCCCCCAAGACGACACTCTTGCATATCGTCAGAGCTCACCGATCTACTTCGCCAACGGTCTCAAAGGAGCGCTTTTGATTTGTCACGGAATGGTCGATGAAAACGTTCATTTCCAGGATGCCGTGCGTCTCGTTCAGCGACTCATTGAACTGAAGAAAGAGAACTGGGAGCTCGCTGTGTTTCCCGTGGAAGATCACGGGTTCAAGGAACCCTCGAGTTGGACAGACGAGTACAAGCGAATCCTGAAGCTCTTCGACACACATCTCACTGGAAAATAGCCGGCGCCCGGATCATACGTGATGAACCATCGATCCACATACTTTACGATTGTGTGCTTCAGTCTCCTCGCTGTGTGCACTCTCTGTTGGCCCGCGCGCCTTGTCTGCCAGACGCTACAGGCAAGAACCAATGAGATGGTGGAGATTCCGCTCGCTTCGCCGCGGCAGTACGCCCACCCTCTCATGGATGTTTCCGTTGAATGCTTGTTGACCGGCCCATCAGGCGAGTCATTTTCTGTAGGCGGATTTTGGGACGGCGGGAATGTCTATCGCGTTCGTTTCACGTTTCCTACGACCGGGATGTGGACATTTGCCACCGTGTGCACGGACACCTCCAATGCCGGGTTACACAATATTCGCGGTAGTGTTTCGGTGGAGAAATTCAGCGGATCTCATCCGTTCTCTTCAAAGGGTTTTCTCAGGGTTTCTCCAAATGGCCGCTATCTGACATACGATAACGGCGAGCCGTTCTTCTATCTTGGGGACACTGCCTGGGAGCTCACGTGGAAGTCCCGCGAACCTGAGATGCTCTCCTACATTGCAGACCGCCAGAAGAAAGGTTTCACTGCGTTGCAGGTTGTCGTCATGTCACACCAATTCCTCTATGATTATGGTGTGCGAAACCGGAACGGAGAGGATTTCTTTCTCAATGGTGACCGGACAAGGTTCAATCCGAGATACTTCGATTACCTTGACCGCATTGTGCAGGCAGCGAACGAGGCAGGTATGGTCATGGCCCTTGTTCCCCTTTGGGCCGGCATGATGGAATATTATACGCGCGGTGCGCTCACCGTTGAGCAGTCCATGCTTCTCGCTCGCTATGTCGGAGCACGCTATGCCGGATCAAATGTCTTGTGGATAGTCGGCGGTGACAACACCTACTTGTCCATCGAGCGGAAGGTATTCTGGTCTCAATTCGCGCAGACACTGAAGAAAGCGTCGGGCGGTAACCATCTCATCACCGTGCATCCGAAAGCATGGACCGTTTCTTCCGACTTCTTCGACAAGTCCGACACATGGCTTGATTTTCATATGTATCAGTCGTCCCATGTTGCGGGGGGCGATTTCACCTGGGAAGCAGGGCTCTCGGGATACTATTCGAACAGTGGAAAGCCGCTCCTCAACGGCGAAGCCACGTACGAAGACATATACAACAATCTCTGGCTCCCCGGGGATACAACACAGGTGCAATCCTTCAGGATCCAGGCCGTCGATGTCCGGCAATCAAGTTACGAGTCGCTCTTCTCCGGGGCACTTGTGGGCATCACTTACGGTGCCAACGGCATTTGGCAATGGGACACACCAGAGCTCCCGGGAACACACATGCCACGCGTCCCAGCGACCGAAGCGCAGAATTTTCCGGGGTCTCTGCACATGATGATTCTGAAGCAGATCATGCAAAAGATCCCCTGGTTCAATGCTGCTCCCGCGCAAGACTTTATTGCCGACTTTCGTTCGCAGGAGAACTACATTCCCATTATTGCGACCGAGAATCGGATCGTGGCGTACCTTCCTCATCATACACCGTGGCTTCAATTGAAGATGTTCCCAAATTCACGTACCACAGAGTGCTTCTGGATCAATCCGTCGACCGGGGATACTTCGGCGACGCAGTTCGTCGGCGCGATCCCCCGCTTCGTTCCACCCAGCAGTGACGACTGGCTTCTGGTCATTAAGAATCCGTCATTTGCTGGACAGTCCAACCTGCGAAGTGACAGCACCCGTTTTCTGGAGCAAAACTATCCAAACCCATTTAATCCCATGACTGTGATTCGATATTACGTACCAGGAGACATGCGCGTACGACTTACGGTGTATGACATCCTTGGTCAAGAGGTTGCCACGCTTGTCGACCAGGAACACATGCCTGGTGCTTACGTTGTCGATTTCGATGGTTCGCGACTTTCCAGTGGTGTATATTTCTACAGAATTAACTCGCGAAATTTCTCCGAGACGAGAAAATTTGTTCTCGTAAAGTAGTCTGTGCTTTGTATCCAATCTAATGCCCACTCGAAAACGACCGTGTGTAATCTTACAGGATAACGACCATGAAAACAAAGAAACCGACCGGTTCAATGCTTTCCCTCTCGACCTGTGCGATCCACGGGAAAAAGCTCTATGCCTATAAGGGTCCTGTTGCCACCCCAATCTATCAGACTTCGACCTACCGTTTTGAGACTTCTGAAGATGCTGTCCGTTATGCCAAGGGTGATCCCACGGTGTACGTTTACACACGTTACCATAATCCCACGGTGCACGACGTAGAGGAAAAAATTGCCCTGATGGAGCGCGGCGAAGCCGCAGCGCTCTTTTCCTCCGGCATGGCCGCAATTACCACGGCGATCCTCGCTTTTACAAAGCCGGGCGATGAGATCATCAGCACGCCAGCGTTATATGGCGGAACCTACCGCTGGTTCCGAGACGAGCTTCCGCGCAACGGCATCACCGTCAAGTTTATAGATCCGGCTCATCTCGACCAGATCGAGAAGCTGGCGACCCCGAAGACCACCATCATCTATGTCGAAACACCCACGAACCCGACACTGGATCTCGTCGACATCGCCGAGGTCGTCAAGCGCACACGAAGCGCTGAACGAAAATCCGGCAAGACGATCACCGTTATGGTTGACAACACGTTCGCATCGATCGTGAACCAGGACCCTTTTGCGCTGGGCGCGGATGTCATCGTCGAGAGCGCAACGAAATACCTTGGTGGACACAGTGATATTATTGCCGGTCTTGTCGTCGGCACATCAGATTTTGTAAAGCGTGTGAAGGGACTGGCAAAATATCACGGTGGCTGCGCCGATCCGTTTGCAGCGTACCTGCTCACCCGCAGCCTGAAGACGTTTGAGCTTCGTGTCAGGAAACAGAACGAGAATGCTCTGACGCTTGCCCGGGCGCTGGAGAAGCACAAAAAGGTCAAGAGGGTTCTTTATCCGGGTCTTGTGTCGTTTCCCAAACATCAACTCGCGAGGAAGCAAATGTCGGGATATGGCGGAATGGTCACCATCGAAGTCAAGCCTTCGAAAGGTCGATCCGCCGTTGAGGCGGCCGCGCTGGTGTGTGACAATCTCAAAATAGCGGTCAACGCAATGTCGCTTGGCGGCGTGGAAACGCTCGTCAGCATTCCGGTGTATTCTTCACACATCTTCATGTCTGACGCTGAACTACGGCAACACGGCGTGACACCAGGAATGCTCCGGATTTCTGTCGGGATAGAGGGAATCGAAGATCTCATTGCCGATTTTGAGCAGGCGCTCTCATTGGCGTAGGTTGAATGATGTGGGATGAAACAAAAAGGGAGAGCCAAGCTCTCCCTTTTTGTTTCACACCGTTCCGATGGAACTATTTCGTTGTTCCACGAAGTTGTATTGAGCCGGACGGTTGTGTACTTCCTCCCCGCGGCTCCAATGTAACGGCAAAGCCTTCGATCTCCTGCTTCTCGCCGACGGGAAGCGTCATCACTGCGAACACATTCGATTTTTCCGTATTCACGTCAAACTCTCCAACCGGGAAATACTTCTTATCTTTCATCAGCCAGAGCTGATACTGCTTGTCACCAGGCTGGGCAGGAAGGTTGATGGCCTGTACCACCGCGTGACGTCGCTCCGGTTCCCAGAAGATTTTCCCGAATGCTTCTGAACCCGCTTCCGCACTCACCAACTGCAGCATCTCGACCCTCCGAGCCTGGAGAATTCCCAAGATGTCCTGCTTCTGCTGCACTTGAACCTGCAGATCGTTCAGCTTCTTTTCCAGTTCGCTTGTTGTTCGCAGTTGATCGCTGAGAAAGAAAAGCAGACCAATGATCATGAGGGCTCCCATCACGACCGAAGCATAAAGATACCATGAGTGGGGGGGTGCTTTCGCAACCGGAGCCTCCACCACTTCTCGTTGAGGGGTTGGTTTTGCTCCGCGAGGCGGCTCTGTCCTTTTCGATAAGAGCCTTGAGAGGAGGCGCTGCCGCAATCCGCTTGGCGGAGCCTCTTGCTTGAGCAGCAGCGGAAGCAATGCTGTTGCTTCGTACAATTCAGACAGTTCGCGCTTGCACTGCTCGCATCCCGTCTCCAGGTGGGCCTCAAATTGTTTTCGATTGCCCGGGTTCAGGCGGCCGAAGACATAAGGGATGCACAATTCAAGTTGGGCGTGCCGTTCTTCAGTCTTCACGGTCGTTTCCCCTCCTGCGCCGGTGCCTGACGCAATTTCTGTATTCCTCGACGCATTTTCGCCTTGATTGTTCCAAGCGGGATTCTCAGCATCCGCGCAAGATCGGACTGACTCTGGCCTTCATAGTAACTCAACTCGAGCAAACGAAGTTCGAGTTTCGAGAGGTTTTTCAAAGAATTCCGAATCTCTTCCGTATATCCCTTGAGCGTGAGAATTGCCTCCTGTCCGTCCTGCTTCTCTTCGCTCTCCATCGCGCCACGTGGCTGCGATCCCTCGGCATTATTCCCTTTTTTCTTCTGGTTCGTCGAGCGCACTTTCTCCAGGGCTTTCATTCTACACAGGGCGACAAGCCATGCGTACACCGAGCCGTTCTGGGGCGCATAGGAATTCCCCTTCTCCCATACATGGATAAAGACGTCGTGCACAACATCCTCGGCAACCTCATGCGATCCTGTCATGCGCAGGCCAAACGGGTAGAACACCGGTGCATAGCGGTCGTACAGGGTTGCCAGCGCACGCTGGTCAGCCCGCTGGATGCGTCGAACCAGATCTGCATCCTCGCGGTCACATTGTTGTCGTTGTGCCAAAGCGTTTTGTTGCACACACTCCTCGTCGACAATGAATAAATGGTGGTCCTTGAAACATTGGAAATCTAATAAATTTACGGAGAAGCACAGGGAAAAGCAACGCATCGTTTTCCGACGATGCGATTCCCCCGATAGAATCATAGTTCAGGCGTTGGACTTTCGCTCTTCCGGGCAATATTGTGTTGTGCCAGAATGTCCTCTATCTGTTTCATGTGTTCGAGCCGCACCGATATGTTTGCCGAGGTGAAGAACGGAATCGCCGTTCGCTTATAGAGCACCAGCGTTGCTGCTGTCGCAGATTCTTTTTCCCATCCAAAGCTCTCGATCTTGCCCCACGCCAGAAAGCTCGTGCCGAGAAAGACGCCGCCTTCAAGAAGCCTTCGCTTGCTCACGCCCTGGATCAGCACAGCAAGAGCGATGGATAATCCGAAGATCTGGTAAGAGATGTTTTCGAGCTTCCATCCTGGCACCTGGATAATATCCGCGATGTCTTTCATAACGTACCAGGCAAGCGCGAGCGCCACAACGATATTGACAATGACCTCTGCGCCTCCGATTCTGCCCAAATCGAGAACGGTATTTCCACCTCGTCCGGGAATTATGGCGATCCGGACAAAGCGGTCAAGCACAACGAGAACTCCCAGGATCCCGACAACTGCTTTGGGGAACTTTACCCACCAGCCAAAGGCTTTGTCAAGCGAGAACGCAATCATCACCAGCAACAGGAGGAATCCCGCCGCTGCTATGACCTGCCTTGATGAGGGTCTCATGGTTCCGACGTGCTTCGAAAGTCCGATCCAAATCAGAACACCTGCAAAGACGAAGCCAAGTACCCATCCTAATTCCATGATGAAAGTTCCTTCTCTAGAACTGAGTGTTGTTTTTTCACGAGCTCTGGCGTTGGATTGCTCGCACCTTGTTCCTGCGTTGCGAGAGAAGCGTGCTTCGTCAACCTGGGTATGCATGTCCCAGCGATAAGGTACAACTTCATAATGAGCTTTGCACGGGTCCAAACGCCTCTAGGAGTGGGAGAAGAATGCGACCAGACTGTGCCCCAATATTGAGAAAACACTGGCTTCGTTGTACGCGAATCAGAGCAAATCGCAAATATGGTGCGCTCTCCGTGTGCCACGTGACCCTTTGAGCACAGACAACAAGGGTATCAATACTTCTGTCCAACGTTCAGTGTTCATCGAGCCCACCAGGCAGCTGTGGGTTTACAAAGAAGAGTTTTTCACGCTCGATGACTACTGTTCCCGCCGGAGCTCCACGTGGTTTCCGGACGTATTTTTTCTCCGTCATCGCCACGGGAACATGTTTAGCGGTCTTCATCTTGCTGTAGAAGGCAGCGATGCTCGCCGCCTCCTCGAGCGCCCTTCTGCTTGGCTCTCCTTTGCCGGTCCCCGTTCTGAGTAC